>JANOJO010000233.1:0-9311 GCA_031418795.1 Bacteroidota bacterium
AAAATACCGATGGCTGGTGATTTTGAATCTTTGAATGTATCAATTGCCACCGGGATAATTTTATATGAAGTGATGAAACAAAGAATGAAGCTATGAACTCAGAACTCAGAACTCAATACTCCGAACTTAAACTTATCGAATGTCCCCGTGATGCCATGCAGGGCTGGAAAAATATTATTCCAACAGAAAAAAAAATCCTTTACATCAATTCATTACTGAAAGCAGGGTTTCATACCATTGACTTCGGCAGTTTTGTTTCTCCGCAGGCAATTCCCCAGATGGCTGACACAAAAGATGTGGCTAAAAAATTGGAATTGGGAAATGGGAAAACAAAATTACTTGCGATAGTTGCAAATCTTCGTGGAGCAATTGATGCCTGTGTTTATGATGAAATAAATTATCTGGGATTTCCTTTTTCAGTTTCTGAAACATTTCAACAGCGAAATACAAATTCCTCTATTGATGAGTCTTTGAAAAGGGTAGAGGAGATTCAAACACTTTGTACTAAGGTTGGTAAAAAATTAGTGGTTTATATTTCAATGGGCTTTGGCAATCCTTACGGCGATCCGTTCAATGAAGAAATTGTTTTTAACTGGGTGGAAAGATTAGTGGAGCTGGATATTGAAATAATTTCTCTAGCTGATACTGTTGGCATTGCTGCACCGGAGCAAGTGTATGATATGACAAGTTATTTAATAGAATCTTTACCGGGCACTGAAATTGGTGTACATCTTCATTCACGGCCTGATAACTGGAAAGAGAAAATAGAAGCAGCAGTAAAAGCGGGTTGCAAAAGATTTGACGGGGCCTTAAAAGGAATCGGTGGCTGCCCGATGGCCGATGATGAACTGGTGGGAAATATGAATACTGAATTAATGATTGATTATTTTGAAGAACATAAAATGGTTAGTGGATTAAATAAAGATGCATTGGCTGAAAGTATTAAGATTGCTGAGGAAATTTTTGTTTGAAATAATTATGCAGTTTCAAATTCCAATACAAATTAAATCTCCGGAAAAAAGAATTAATTACCGGGATAAAATTCTTTTGACAGGTTCATGTTTTACAGAGCATATTGGCCATGCATTAAATGATCTGAAATTTTCAGTGTTACAAAATCCAAATGGCATCCTGTTTGATCCCACAAGTGTTTGCAAAAGCCTTCATTCCTATATCACCAATTATAAATACAAAGAAGGAGAATTGTTTCAGCTAAATGAAGTTTGGAACAGTTGGAATCATCATTCACAATTTTCAAATATTGATAAAGCAAACTGTTTAAATGAAATAAATGCATCGCAACAGAAAGCACATAAATTTTTGAAAGAAGCAGATTGGTTGATAATAACATTAGGATCGTCATTCAGTTATCGCTTATGTAAAGAATCTTCCGAGAACCCCCCTTTGGGGGGCAGGGGGGCTGGAGAGGGGGCTGGCGTGGCCAACTGTCACCGTGCACCGCAACACTGGTTTGATAAACATTTATTAGAAATTGATAAAACAATTTCATTGCTGGAAGAAACTATCCGGCAGTTGATGGAATTTAATCCGGCTTTAAAAATAATTTTCACCATCAGCCCTGTACGACATATCCGGGATGGGGTGGTAGAAAACAACCGCAGCAAAGCAAGATTACTTGAAGCTGTTCATTATGTCGTTAATAAATTTAATGGCGTAAATTATTTTCCCGCATATGAATTAGTAATTGATGTATTGAGAGATTACCGTTTTTATGATGTGGATATGGTGCATCCCAATTACCAGGCAACAGAATTTGTAATGGAAAAATTTAAAGAAAATTTTATTGACTTGGATTCTCAGTTACTGATGGAAGAAATCAGGAAGATAATTATTGCAAAAAAACATAAAGCATTTCAACCAGAAACAAATGCGCATAAATTATTTTTGAAAACCCAACTTGAAAAAGCAAAAGAGCTGCAGGCGCAATTTCCTTTTCTTGATTTTGAAGATGAAATCAATTACTTTGGAAAAGTCTGAAGTATTTTATAAACATTTTTTTGATGATAAATTTCTCCCGGCCTTAAAATTGTATTGGGAAAATGAGGAATATTAACTGCATTCGGGTGTTTATGTGTTTCTAAACAAAGACCGGAAAAAGGACCGTACTCTGTTCCATTCTTTCCAGAAAATTTTCCCAATCCCTGACCAGTATAAAATTGAACAGCCGGTTCTGTTGAAAATATTTGTAATGTCAATCCTGATTTTAAAGATCTTGTTTCAGCTACTAAACTCAATTCATCTTTTTTATTATCAATGATAAAACACTGGTCATATCCATTCACTTTGTTCCAGTTACTATTTACTTTTTTAAAATTTCTGAAATCATACATTGTATTTTCAACATTAATAAATTCTCCATTGCAAACTAATCCTTCGTCCTGTGCCAGAATAGTTGAAGAATAAATTTTTATTTCATGTTCTTCAATTGTTCCTACGCCATTATCAAGATTAAAATAACTGTGATGTGTGAGATTGACAGCAGTTGCTTTATCAGTGCTTGCTGAAAATTCATAAGAAAGCTCATTGCTTTCATTCAGGGAAAACCGGATGGTTGTTTCTACATTAGCCGGAAAGCCTTCTTCACCATCTTTACTCATATATTTTAATTCAAGAGATGTATCAGTAAAATTTACCAGTTGCCAGACTTTTTTATCAAAACCTTCAAAACCGCCATGTAACTGATCATTACCCATGTTCTGTGTCACCTGGTATTTTTTTTCATCAATAGAAAAGCGTCCGTTTTTAATTCTGTTTGCATACCGGCCACAGGCAGCGCCTAAATAAGGGTATTGCTTTAAGTAGGTTTCAGATAAATATTCATCCACACCATCAAAACCCAATACGATATCATTAATTCTGCCATGAGGCATTTTTATTTTAAATGAAGTAATGATGGCGCCGTAGTTAGTGATGCAAACTTCAGTTCCATCTGCATTGTGCAGTGTAAACAAATAAATATCTTCACCATTCAAATGTTTAAAGCAATATTTTTTATCTATACTCATCGGGTTTCAAATTAACAAATTTCAATCAATGAAAACAAAACTTGTAGAAGAATTCAGTAAACGATTTAATAAAGAACCTGATCATTTCTTTTTTTGCCCGGGTCGTGTGAACCTTATTGGTGAGCATATTGATTATAATGGAGGCAGGGTTATGCCTTGTGCTGTTTCATTAGGCACATGGCTGGCTGTTTCAAAAAACAGGGATAAAAAAATAAGGTTTGAATGTTTAAATTTTCCTGATACGGCTGAGTTGCATTTACAGGAATCATATTCAAAAGCCGGCGGGCAGTGGTTTAATTATCCGCTGGGAGTTATCAATGAAGTAGTACAGAATAATTTTCCAATCTCGGGGCTTGATATGTTGTATGCAGGCAATCTTCCTATCGGCGCAGGGCTTTCATCATCAGCCTCAATTGAAGTACTGACTGCTTTTGCACTGAGTGAAATGTTTGCATTAAATTTTTCACGAAAAGAAATTGCTTTGCTGGCAAAGAAAGTGGAGAATGAATTTATCGGGGTCAATTGCGGAATCATGGATCAGTTTGCTGTGGCATTTGGGAAAAAAGAAAATGCCATTTTACTTAACTGTGATACCATAGAATATGAATTCCTTCCCTTGCATTTGGGACAATATATCCTGGCTATTGTAAATACAAACAAACCAAGAAAACTAATTGAATCAAAATACAATGAAAGATTTACAGAATGCGGACAGGCTTTAAAGGCTTTGAAGAAAGAATTGCCTGTAAATAATTTATGTGAAGTAAGCTTTCATGATTTTTCAACTTACAGGCATTTAATAAATGATGCTGTACTGGAAAAAAGGGCACTGCATGTAATCAGTGAAAACTTCAGAGTGGGAGAAGCTGTGGATGCTTTAAAAGCCGGGGAGCTTTTTACATTTGGGAAACTGATGTATGCCTCGCATAAATCATTGAAAGAATTTTATGAAGTAAGCGGAATTGAATTAGATACTCTTGTTGAGTTTTGCAAAACATTTCCTGATTGCATTGGAGCAAGAATGACTGGTGCTGGTTTTGGAGGATGTGCAATAGCCCTGGTTAAGAAAAATAGTTTCGAGGATTTCGCAGAAAAAGTTTCCGTGTATTATGAAAAACAAATTGGCTACAAACCAGGTGTGTTTGCAAGTGAAATGGGGGATGGGGTAAGGGAAATATAAGAGTTATTAGTACGGAGTTCAGAGTCCGGGTTTCTTTCATATTTTGTTGTCTTTAATCTTCAGAAACTGCTCTAAGGATTTCAATAGTGTCAGTTGATTTTTCGCCCTGTCAAAATTTTGTTCCGGGTATGTAATCTGGTAATAAATATCCCCATTCAGATAATCGGCCATATAGCGTAATGCCTGCATGTAAATCATCATCAATCCTGCGTAATGAATATATTTTTTTTCAGAATCAGTAAGTTGTTTTTCCATCACCGATAAATAACCATCAACAATCGCTTCATAAAAATCTTTCCGGATAGTGATGTTTTCAAAATCGGTACTCGTTTCGTTTAATGAGCAGGCCATACTGCGTATCATATCTCCCAAATCCGAAAAAAAATATCCTGGCATGGTAGTATCAAAGTCCACCGGACATAAAACCTTGCCATTTGTTTTACTGAAAAGTATATTTGCAATCTTGGCATCATGATGCATTACACGTTTGGGAAATTGATCTGATTCTGTAATCTCTTCATAAAAGAATTTATACCGTTCTCTTTGCTTTAGTTCTTCAACCAGTGGCATTGCTTTTTGCATTCTTTCATACTGTTCACCATTCAAAGATTCTTCAAATTGTTTAAACCGGAAACTCAGATTGTGAAAATCAGGAATTGTCTCATGCAGCAGGTCAACATTGAAGTCATCATAAGCTGCCGTAACATTTGCAAATGCTTTTGCAGTTGCTTTTGCCTGAGAAGTTTTTTCAGCAATGGATAACATTTTACCATCTTCAATAAACTCAAATGCCCGCCAGTAATTTCCAGTTTCATCTATTAGAAGAGAATTTTTGCTGTCATAATAATGTGGCCAGGGCAACTTCAATCCTGTGAATTCGAATTCGGCATACTCTGAAAGATGTATATAGTTCTCATGCACTTCCCCAGGCTTTTTAAAAACGTTTTGATTTATTTGTTGTAATAAAAAAGGCGGCCATAATTTACTCTCAACTTTATAAGTATTGTTTATTAATCCACCAGACAAGGAAGTAACAGTGAATTCATCAAAAGCTAAATCAAAGGATGGCAAATCAGGATGGTAATTTCCAAATGCAAGAACGGCCTGTTTATAATTTGGTTGGTTCATTTTTTTGTCTTTATTTATCCATGCCACGGTTTAAAACCGTGGCATGGTTACATATATCCGTAGCATGGTTACCTGTATCAGTGTATTCTATCTCCCCGTACTTCAAGTTTTGAAATTACATCCGCTTCATACTCCAGCCATTTTTTCCAGCGGCGGCGAACTTTTTCTTTGTCCATATAAGTTTCGGCAAGATCGATGAATAGTGTATAATGACCTGCTTCGCTTTCCATGAAACGCCGATAAAAGGTTTTCATATACTTATCCTTAAGGCCTTCGCTTAAACGTTTGAACCGTTCACAACTTCTTGCTTCAATCAATGCCATCGTGAGCAATTGATCAAGCAACCGGTCTTCCACACTTCCACCCTTTTTCTGAAATTCCAATAATTTATTTACATATTCATCTTTTCGCTGCCTACCCAATTTGAGATTTCGTTTTTGAAGTTCCTGCAGCACCAGCCTGAAATGCCCCCATTCTTCAGTAACAATTGGAGATAACTCTGCAACTAATTTTTCCCTGTCACTATATCGTTGAATAAGAGAAATACAGGTAGTAGCGGCTTTTTGCTCACAATATGCATGGTCAGTCAAAATATCTTCCATTGATTTGCCGGCAAGATCAACCCAGCGTGGGTCAGTAGGCAGTTGAAGGCCAAGTATATTTCGTGTATCCTGCGAAAATTCTTTGTTTGACATTGCTTTGAAATTAGTAGCCGCAAATCTATATCAAAATCAATCCTTTTGTTTGTATTTATGGCTGCTTCCCTTACCTTTGCCGCCACAAATATTTGGATGTAAAATCGGATGAAGATTTAAAAAAAATTAAAGATGCCTTTAACAAAAGAAAAAAAAGCAACAACATTCGCCCAGTATGGCGGCAAAGAAACCAACACCGGATCTACTGAAGGTCAGATCGCTTTATTAACAGAGCGTATCAGCCAGATTTCGGGTCATCTTCAGAGTAACAAAAAAGATTTTTCTACTCACCGCGGTTTGATGCAATTGGTAGGCAGACGTAAACGCTTGCTGAACTATTTGCAAAAACATGATCTTACTGGTTACCGCCAGTTGATTGAGAAACTCGGAATTAGAAAATAATGCCCCTAAATCCCCGAAGGGGAAATTGGGAAGAGTTATTATATCCGAAGTTTAATATTAAAATTGAATTTCACTATAAGCTATTCCCAAACTCTTCTAAAGATTTTGGGAATAACTGTTTTTGGAAGCTGCTTTTTGTTGTAATGTTTTATCGCCATTTGCTGAATAGAATTACCCAAAGTACAAGAGAGCGACGCAACGAAAGTTTAATAGTAGTAACCAAAGCTGGGTTCAAAAAAAATTCACTAAAAAGGTTGCTGGTAAAAACTAAAAACCAGAAACCAAAAACCAGATTTTATGCTACAACAACCAATTCGTAAAACATTTGATATAGGTGGTGGCCGAATGGTTACTATCGAAACAGGGCGCCTGGCCCGTCAGGCCGATGGAGCAGTTACTGTTTCCATGGGCAAGTGTATGATATTGGCAACAGTGGTTGCTAATAAAGAACCGAAAGAAGGACAGAGTTTTTTTCCACTCTCTGTAGATTACCAGGAAAAATTTGCATCCGCAGGTCGCATACCCGGTTCGTTTTTTAAAAGAGAAGCGAGGCTGAATGATTATGAAATTTTGACTTCACGTTTGACAGACCGTGCACTTCGTCCTTTATTTCCTGAAGATTATTTATGTGAAGTGCAGGTTCTTATTTCCCTTATTTCAAGTGATGAACAGATAATGCCGGATTCAATGGCCTGCCTTGCAGCATCAGCCGCATTGGCTATTTCTGATATTCCTATTAAAGAAATAATTTCTGAAGTTCGTGTGGCAAGAGTGGAAGGTGAGTTTATTGTAAACCCAACCCGTGATGAATTGGAAAATTCAGATATGGAATT
This sequence comes from Bacteroidota bacterium, assembly GCA_031418795.1. Lineage (GTDB taxonomy): Bacteria > Bacteroidota > Bacteroidia > Chitinophagales > Chitinophagaceae > VBAS01. Next base: position 7,265 of record JANOJO010000233.1, read on the forward strand.
CCTGATTGCTGCCACCGATAAAAACCTGATGATGGTGGAAGGTGAAGCACATGAGTGCAGCGAGGCAGATTTAGTGAAAGCGTTGGAGATAGCTCATGATGCAATCCGCATTCAGGTAAAAGCACAGGAAGAACTTCGGGATATGGTGGGTGTGAAAGGAAAAAGAGATTATAAAAAACCAGAACAGGATGAAGCGCTTCGTGAAAAAGTAACTGCTTTTTCAAAACCAAAAATTTATGAAATTGCAAAAGGCAAACTGAACAAAGCTGAACGCAGTGATAAATTCAGCGCTTTGCATGATGAAGTGATGGAGCATATCAAGGCCGGATTGAATCTGAAGGAAGGAGAGGAGATGCCATCATTAACAAAAAAATTAACCACTGCTTACTACAGCGATCAGCAGTATTATGTAGTTCGTGATATGATACTTGATGATAAAGTACGCCTTGATGGCCGCGGCCTTGAAGATATTCGTCCATTAGATATGGAAGTGGATGTACTGCCTTCACCACATGGCGCTGCATTATTTACCAGAGGTGAAACCCAATCGCTTACAACAGTTACTTTAGGAACCGCCCTTGATGAACTTTTGGTGGAAAGTGCAGCCAAGTCTTACGATTCAAAATTCTTTTTGCATTATAATTTTCCACCATTCTCAACAGGTGAAGTAAAAATGATGCGTGGCCCTGGCCGCCGTGAAGTGGGACATGGTAACCTGGCGATGCGTTCATTAAAACAAATGATGCCAACAGGTGATTTTGCTTATACGGTTCGTATTGTAAGTGATATTCTTGAATCAAACGGTTCTTCATCCATGGCAACTGTTTGTGCAGGTTCACTTGCTTTGATGGATGCTGGTGTGCCTTTTCCAAAACATGTGAGCGGCGTGGCCATGGGATTGATTTCAAAAGGTGATAAATATGCAATCTTAAGCGATATACTTGGCGATGAAGATCATTTGGGTGATATGGATTTTAAAGTAACGGGAACAAGAGATGGTATTTGTGGTGTGCAAATGGATATAAAAGTGGATGGCTTGAAAATGGAAGTGATGAAGCAGGCATTGGATCAGGCAAGACATGGCCGCTTGCATATTCTTGATGCCATGTATAAATGTATGCCGGAAGCAAGAAGCGAAGTGAAACCACATTCACCAAGAATGATCAAAATGTATATTGACCGTGAATTTATTGGCGCTGTAATAGGACCAGGCGGAAAAGTGATTCAGGAAATGCAGCGTGTAACCGGCACTACTATTAATATAGAAGAAGTAAATAATATGGGTGAGGTAAGTGTGTTTGGTGTAAATAAAGAAGGAGTGGCAAAAGCTGAAGCATGGATAAAAGGAATAGTTGCAGTGCCTGTTGTGGGTGATGTATATGAAGCCACGGTAAAATCAATTATGCCTTTCGGTGCATTTGTTGAGTTTATGCCAGGCAAACAAGGCTTGGTACACATTAGTGAAATAAGCTGGAAAAGATTGGAGACACTGGATGGTATAGTGCATGAAGGCGATGTTTTTAAAGTAAAACTAATTGGCACGGATCCAAAAACAGGCAAATTTAAATTATCAAGAAAAGCTTTGATAGCAAGGCCTGAGCGACAAGAATGACCTGCTGAAAACTAACGGACCACCCCGGCTGAAACGTCGGGGTTTTTATTTTTACATTATGAACCAATACATACAAATAATTTTTTCTGATTTACAAGCAGAAGTAAAAGAAATTCTCATTGCACAACTTGCCGATGCAGGCTTTGAAGGATTTGAAGAAACAGAAAATGGATTAAATGCATTTATAAAAAAAGATGAGTATGATAAATTTTTATTAGAAAAAATTTCTGATGCCTGCCAAACTAAATTTTCTGAAAATACTATTGATGATATAAACTGGAACCAGTTGTGGGAATCAAATTTTCAACCCGTGGTTGTAAATAATTTTGGTAGCAGAACACCGTGGGTTGGCATCCGTGCAGATTTTCATGAACCAATAAATAATGTGCAGCATGAAATTATCATTACGCCAAAAATGAGTTTTGGTACAGGCCA
>JANOJO010000234.1:0-4822 GCA_031418795.1 Bacteroidota bacterium
ATCATATATGTTTGATGTTTCTCCAGCAATATCATTCCATGTTGTTCCATTATCAAGGCTTAATTGCCATTGATAAGTATATGTGCCCGAACCTCCGGATGTACCGGTAATAGTTAATGGAAAAGGATTGTAGTTTGAGCAAGCGGTTACAGGATCAATATTGTGGGATCCCGGAGTTGTAAATTCTGGATATACTGTTACAGTGAAATTACAAGTAGCTGTGTTATTACAGGGATCAGTTACTGTCCATGTAATTGTTGTGGTGCCCGGACTGAATACAGCACCATTAAGTGTAGTTCCTGTAGCAGGGCTTACGAAACCTGTTGATGTATAACTGAAAACTAATGGACCGGGTGTTAAACATCCTAGATCAGGAACTGCTGTAGCATCGAAAGAAGTATTGTTATGAGTATATGTGCCAGTTCCTGCAAGACATATTACAGAATTAACCGGGCAAGTTAATGTCGGAGCCAAATTCTGAGAAACATGAGAAGATGATTCGAAACTTATAATTTTTAGAAATGAATTTTCACTGGCGGGAGTATTTACTTTTTCATTAATAAACAATTGGCCATTTCCATTTTCACTAAAACAAATCACCAACATCAACCCAATAACCACCCGCTTCACTTTTTTCAGCAAAAAGTAAACGGAGCTCCGGTTTATGGAACTTTGTTTTTTAATATTTTCAATCGAACAGGTCACTGGTCATCTTTATAAACTTTATCCAGTCTATAAAAGATTCATGGGCAAAAAAGTTTGCAGATACAGAAACAAAAAGGAGTTTCAAAAAAATTGGATTTCTAATCAGAACCGAACCGTTAGTAAGTTTTAAAAGGATTGGACGGGTACAAGTGTTTGCACGGCTATAGCCTGGCAAGCTTAAAAGGTGGGCCAAAAATTTTTGGAGTTGAATTTAATCCCGTCAAATAAAACAGATGGATCGAAAAAAGATTTGAGTAAATTTTAAGAATTTTCATAACAGCAATTTTTAAAGGGTTTAAAAAAAGCTTTTAACAGGTATATTGGAATTGGTTAGGTTCTTAATAGACAGGATTTTAAGCAGGATTTAAATGTACAAATCTTATTCGGATTTTCACATTAATTTTTTGGGCAAAATCAGTTTTTTTTATACCCATTTTAAAAACAATTTATAAGAACATAAATTGGGAGCGAAATAAGCAGGTTTTAAACGGGGAAAAAGCTTTTTTCAGTTTCCTGAAAAATAGAAAAGTGGCTGTCTAAAAGTCTATAGTAACACGAAGAATATAAAGAAAACACGAAGTACACAACGGGAATTCCAGATATTGAAAAACACTTTGTGCCAGCCTGCCGGCAGGCAGGTTCGTTGTGCCTTCTTCGTTTCCGTTGTGTTCCTTAATTCTTTGCTTTTGAGACAGCCTGAAAAGTGAGAACATCCCGATGAAAATCGGGATGACCTTTTTGTGGAGGTTGTCCCCAATGCGAAAATGCTTTTGTGCGTGCAGGCATCAGGAGTTCGCCGCTTTCAATTTTTGTTGACGCAAGTACTCTTGTATCTGGGCTAAAGTCATTTTTGAAATATCCTTAGAGATTTTTTCTTTAATGGCTCTGAATGTTTTGACAGTGTCAAATTCTTTTTCTTTAATTTGTTGCTTCGTCTTCATAATTAATTATGTCTTTAGGTGAACGTATTTCTAAAGCCGCATAACCCTGACGTAAATTTACAGAATTGTAGCCACGAATGCGGTAAACATTTACAATTGAGTTAGATTATTGAACAGTGCAAGTATGGCGGTTAACAAAAAGCTTTTCTCAACTAAGCCAACAGGCACACAAAGAAAAACCCGGGCATTTATAAACACTAATGCTTTGTGTTGCTTTCTGTTTTTGTGGTCAAAATTTTAAAAACTGATTTTTGAGACTGTCTCTTTAGAGGAGAACACCCCGATTCGGATCGGGGTGACCCATTTGTGGAGAACAGGGGAGTCGAACCCCTGACCCCTAACATGCCATGCTAGTGCTCTAGCCAACTGAGCTAGTTCCCCATTCGGATTGCAAAAATAAGAGATTGGGTTTTAACAGCAAATTGAATTGCAATAGAAATGAATGCATGATTGTCATCATATTTATTTTAAATAGTTAATCTACTATTTTATACATAAATGTCATTGTTTAGTTTTGTGATGATTCGTAACTAATAAAAACTATTTTGAATTCAACCGTATCCATACTCATATTTTTTTCATCCCTCTTTTTCAAAACTTCTGATTCAGAAAGTGAAAAAGTTTTTGGTGTGTGGAAAGGTTTTTACGGAACCGAAAATGAACTTAAAGAAATTGTTATCAGAATTAACCCGCAAAACAAAGCTGAAATTTTTTGCAGCCATGCTGATGCCTGTCTCAGCACAATTGGTTCTTATAAACTCTTAGGCGATACAGCCATTATTATTTCCGCTTTACTTACAGATTCAAAAACTTCTGAAGTTGTATTGTATGGCAATCTTAATCGCACTGCCAGCTTTATGGATGGTGAGTGGGATGGAAATGGAAAAGAAAAAGGTTGTTTTTATTTGCAAAAGCAACCATTGATACCCGCCTGGTAAGTGCATCAGCAATTTTTTATCCTGCTTATTTGTTCTTCTACTTTACATACTACGAATTATTATCTCTGGTAAAAGTTTTATTCATGATTATTGCAATCAGCAATTCTTCGCTTCTTTGTAACTTTATTTTTTATCTGCAAAAAAATTATTATTCAATCTTCATTTTTTCATTATGAAAAGAGTAACCGGCATCGGCGGCATCTTTTTTAAAACAAAGGACCCCGAAAAATTAGGACAGTGGTATTCCAGTCATCTTGGAATAAAAACAGATCAGGTTGGCGCCACATTCGATTGGCTCAAGCCTGATGGTGAAAAAGGATTTACTGTATGGAGTACATTTAAAGAAGACACAAAGTATTTTGAACCAAGCGAAAAAGATTTGATGATTAATTACCGGGTTGAAAATTTAGAAGAGTTATTAAAAGTTTTAAAAGAAGAAGGCGTAACCGTTGTTGGTGAAATGGAAGTATTTGAATACGGCAAGTTTGGCTGGGTGCTGGATATCGAAGGAAATAAGATTGAACTCTGGGAGCCGATCGACATTGAGTTTGAAAAAATGTGCCCCGATACCAACTCCAGCACATGATGAAAGGAAAGATAGCAGGATAAAAAAAGGGCTAATTAATATTTTGAGGTGCTGGTTGTAAGATACTCTGTCGAAAATTTGCGAACTATCATTTTCTGAACGCTTCATTAAATGTATTATTTTGCTACTTTTATTTAAATAAAAAATGACTACCCGCATATTACAACCTTGTAATGGAACCACATAGGCACATAGTACACAATAGAAGGAAACACATAGATTTCTATGTGAAACCCTATGTTTCTATGTGCCTATGTGGTTCAAACTAAACTTTACTTAAATGCGAATAACAAAAAAATATTTAAACGAACTTACGTATAAAGTTATTGGGTGTGCAATAGAAGTGCATAAAATTCTTGGGCCTGGTTTATTGGAAAGCGGTTATGAAAAATGTTTTTTGAGAGAACTGGCATTACGGGGAATAGCATTTAAAAATCAACTATGGGTACCTTTGAATTACAAGGGGATGGAACTTGATACGGAATTGAGGTTAGATGTTCTGGTGGAAGATATCCTTTGTGTAGAATTGAAAGCACAAGAAGGCTTATTGCCAATACATGATGCAATCTTGCTTTCTTATATGCAAATGTTAGAGAAGCCAAAAGGTGTTCTAATAAATTTTCATTGTGTTAATATTTTTAAAGAAGAACAGAAAACCCTTGTAAACAACCTGTTTTCTTTATTGCCAGAAGAATAAATAACTATCCACGCCTTTGGCGGTACAAGTTGTGGTTCAGTTATTCCGGTATATTCTTTTACCCAGCACCTCAAAATATTAATTAACCAAAAAAAGCAACAGATATTGAGATTATGTAATCTTTGATAAAAATAATTTTGCATGAAAAAATATTTTATCTTCTTACTCATTACTGTTACTGCTCAAAATATCTCTGCACAAAAACCATGCAGCCGTACCGAATACCGTCAATTTGATTTCTGGATTGGTGAGTGGGAAGCTTATGGAATAAATGGAAAAAAAGCTGGAGATAGTAAAATCAGTTTGATACTTGACAGTTGCATACTACTGGAAGAGTGGACCAGCGCTTCCATTAATCAGGGCATCCGCTACGCAGGTAAAAGTTTTAATACTTATAATGCAGCTACCAAACAATGGCAGCAAACCTGGGTGGATAATGCGGGTGGCAGCAACGAATATCTGCTGGGAAAATTTGAGGATAATAAAATTATTTATACTTCATCGTCTTTTCCTTTTAGCAAAGACACTATGGCCATTCGTAAAATGACATTTACAAACCTTAGCCCTGAAAAACTCAGGCAGCATGGAGAAATTTCAAAAGATAATGGAACAAGCTGGACTACTGAGTATGATTTGGAATACAGAAGAAAAAAATAAACGGGCCAGGAATAAAGAATGTACACCCCAATCAATTTAAATGAACATAAGAACTGACAGGCGGTAATCATTACTCCATTATTTTTCTGACCTTTAGTAAAATTAATTATTATGAACAGAAAATATTTTCTTCAAAAAACTTTGCTTGGCGCCAGTGGTTTGGTTACAGCTTCATCATTGCTATTTTCACAAACCACGATACCTGTAATACCGCCCAAAGGCGACCCGCTACCTGCTGAAAAAGTAAAAGAGTTTGTTGGCGCCGGCCATAACAATCTTGAAAAAGTAAAATCATTGC
>JANOJO010000235.1:0-3908 GCA_031418795.1 Bacteroidota bacterium
AAAAGAAATAGTATCAATTGCAGAGCCTTGGGCAAAAAGACTTCCGTAAACATCAAGACTATATGAGCCCATAAACCGGACTTCAACTCCGGGTTGAATAATCAGCTTATTATTGTCAGGCACATAAATATCTCCGTACACATAGTAAGGATTATACTGTTTTTCCCAGGTTCCGCCTACAATTCCTGGATTTATGCGTTTGCCGGGAAGTACGTTAACAGCATTTGCAAGTATTAACGAATCCTGGTGACCATCCTGGTCAGTGGCTTTTAATTTTAAAGTGAACACACCGGTTTGCGTATAAGTATGAACCGGGTTGCGGTCGGTTGAAGTGTTTCCGTCACCAAAGTCCCACATCCAGATAACTGGAGTAGTAACAGTATTTGAAAGATTTATAAAATGTACAGTAAGGTTAGATAGATATCCAACTGCAGTATCAATACCGAATCTTGTCCAGGTGTGGTTGCGTCGTTCGATTCTGAAGAAAGAAATTGCGCCAATGTCACTTGTTGTGCTGTCAGCATCAGGCTGGCTAAGATGGTAACCGTTGTCAATTCCAACAGAACGTGTAGTATCATTGACGGGATAATTATCCCAGCGTAATGCAAAATCTCTCTGGGCAGCGTTAACGAATTTCGGATCTTGTGTAAAACAGCTTGAATTAAAGTAAGGCAACTGGTTCCCGTTTTTTATTATACAATTTCTTAATAGTATTGAGCTGGTGTCGAAACCATAAAATTCGTATTTGTTATCAAAAATTTCCGGCTGTGCAGGTTGGCTCAAATTATTATTCCAGAGGATACAATTAATTAAAGAAAGGACTGTGTTTACAAATCCTTGGCTGTAAATCGCATTTCCGGAATTGTTAGTGATAGTATTGTTTTCTAATCTTATAGTGTCATTGTATTGCGGTCCAACCAATATTACCATGCTGGATTCATTATTAGAAAAAACAGAATTTTTTATACTATGATTCTTATCACTTAAGTAAACAAGAGGTGTAGTTTTATTGTCCTCAAAACGGCAATTCCTGAATGACGAAGACCCGTATTCAAGATTGATTCCCCGATTCCCCTTCATAAACCGGAATATGCAATATTCCAATACGGACGGGGCCGTTGAAATTGAACCAACTCTTATCCCTTCCCATGCTCCGTTAATATTGGGTTCGTGATACCCTGTTGTGTCTCTTCTCTCAAACCGTATAGGATTGGAAATGTTTCCGACAGCTGTAAGCTTGCCCCATAGGTTGAACCTGAAAAACCCATCGAATAAAACTATACAACCGGGTTGAATTGTTAATGAATCGCCGAAAGGTAATTCAATCGTTGAAGTTACATAGACAGTATCGGCATTCCATTTCCCTGAAACGTTACCGCTTACAGTAATATTTGTAGCTGATAAACGAAAGCTTAAAATATTAATAAGCAGGAAGAGACTGGTTTTACATGTCATTTTAATTGGTAAGAGTTTAGGGTAATAGTTAAAACTGCTTCAAATCATATCTCAAATATATGAGTTTTCAGTTCCTTCGGGGTCTTACTATCTCCGAATTAAAAGGGGCTGTCTGCGAGGGGTCTGCACAGCGCTGATAGGCGGGCAGGGCGACCCTTCGCCATGAGTATCTCTCCGCTTTACAATTTTCGGAATTCAAATGGTTCATAGTTTTTGTCATGTTGGTATATTCAACTTTGCAGCACGCCATTTTTTGTATGATGCGAGGCTTTTGTACTTAGCTACCAACGAAACTAGCTGAACAAACCTCATCTTCACAAATTTAATCAATCCCGGATATGAATTAGAAAATCAGTTTGAACTGCCATGATTTTTTCAAATTCGTTTTGCCGGAACACTATCCGCAGTACTATGTTGCATTCCGGCAATGGTGTGCTGTTTTTTTCTGGCTACCAACAACTGCAAAAAGAAATGAAGTTTGAATACTCTTTTTTTAAGCTTTTATTTGAGATCCTTTAATATCAGCTTGGTAACTTTGGGATCTATAATCACAGTGTCGTGTTCAAAATCTAATTTGATACGCCATTTCTGCATGGTATTGACACCGATTATAGCATCTTCACTTAAATCCGGCACCACCATAAATTCATCGCTTAACCTTATATCGTTAAAATAAAAATCACTTCTTAGTGTATTCTCAATTTTTACAAAATGACCCCGGCTGGCCGTAGCTACTTCAAGTGGGTGACGCATTTTTTCAACGATGCCAATCTCTGAAGCATTTTCCGGTGAAATACAGGAAAAACTTGCACCACTGTCAAACAGCGCATAAATTACCTTTTCACCTTTTGAGCCTTCAAAGCGAACAGGAGCTTTAATGATTGACATAAAACAAAGATTGATTACTGATACAAATTTAATAATAAATTCTATTTCAACAGCTAACTTATTTCTACCTATTATTCTCTATCTTCAATCCGATAACTATCGGATCATGCTTGTAAAAACTTTTGGCAGCGCTGTGTATGGAGTAGAAGCCATCAACATTACCATAGAAGTAAACTGGATGAACACCGGCCTGGGCACCATCATCGTGGGCCTGCCGGATAATGCCGTGAAAGAAAGTTTGCAAAGAGTGGAAAGCACCATCAAAGCAATTGGCTTGCTGATGCCGCGTACAAAAGTGGTTGTAAATATGGCGCCTGCTGATATTAAAAAAAGCGGAACACCTTTCGATTTACCAATTGCTATTGGCATACTTGCCGCATCAGAACAAATAAGGAATAAAGAAGCTATTGAAAAATATGTCATCATGGGTGAACTGAGTCTTGATGGGGAACTGCGTTCTATCAAAGGCGCTTTGCCGATAGCCATACAGGCAAGAAAAGAAGAATTCAAAGGACTTATTTTACCAAAAGTAAATGCGAAAGAAGCGGGTATGGTGAATAACCTTGCTGTGTATGGTGTGGAAAATATAAAAGAAGTAATTGATTTTTTTGAGAATGAAGAAAAAGGATTAGAGCCAACTGTTATAAATACCAGGGAAGAATTTTATAACTCACAGTACGATTATGAAATTGATTTCTGTGATGTGAAAGGCCAGGAAAATATTAAACGGGCACTGGAGATTGCTGCTGCCGGTGGCCATAATGCTATCTTGATTGGCCCGCCGGGTGCAGGAAAAACAATGCTTGCAAAAAGATTACCCACAATATTGCCGCCACTTACATTGCACGAAGCATTGGAAACAACAAAGATTCATTCCGTAGCTGGTAAGCTGCCGGAGAATTCCACATTGGTTTCAAAACGTCCATTCCGTTCTCCGCATCATACTATTTCTGATGTAGCATTAGTAGGTGGTGGCGGCAATCCGCAACCCGGAGAAATTTCATTGGCACATAATGGTGTTTTGTTTTTAGATGAGTTGCCGGAATTTAAAAGAACGGTGCTGGAAGTAATGCGCCAGCCGATGGAAGAAAGAAAAGTAACAATATCACGGGCAAAGATTGCATTGGATTTTCCTGCATCATTTATGTTGCTTGCCAGTATGAACCCCTGCCCCTGTGGTTTTTTTAATCATCCTGAAAAAGAATGTACCTGCCCGCCAGGTGCTGTACAGAAATATTTAAATAAAATTTCAGGACCATTATTAGATAGAATTGATCTGCATGTAGAAGTAACGCCTGTTCCATTCAGCGAACTTTCTTCCATCAAATCAAGTGAACATTCCGATTCAATTCGTGTCAGGGTAATTGCTGCAAGAGAAATACAGGCGGAGCGGTATAAAAATAATCCCGGTATTTATTGCAATGCACAAATAAGCAGCAAGATGCTGAAAGAAATTTGTGTGATTGATATCGTGGGGCAAAATTTATTAAAAGCTGCCATGGAAAAACTCAATCTATCTGCAAGAGCTTACGACCGGATATTAAAAGTATCAAGAACCATTGCTG
>JANOJO010000236.1:0-3426 GCA_031418795.1 Bacteroidota bacterium
CACAAAAATCAAATACTGCCAGGGTTCAAGTGCCAATGATTTATCTGCAGATAATTCATACGGTTTCCCGGTAAAATAATCTGTAAAATTTCCAGCAACCGTTTTATCAGTAATATTTAATTGCTGTGCCACGCCTGAAAAATTTATGATGCCTATTACTTTATTATTTTCTTTGATACGTTTAAAGGCATAGATGGCAGAGTCAGCATTTATTCTTACAGGCATTGCTCCATATTCACCTCCCCAGAGTGCGGGGTTATCTTTTTTCAGCGCCACTAATTGTTTAAAGAATGGCTGAAGTTTCAATGGGTCGCTCCAGTCAATAGTGTCTTTGTCAAAAAATCTAAGTCTTTTGTTCAGCCCTGCTTCCTGTCCGCTGTATAGCATGGGCACTCCATAGGCGCTGAAAATAAAAGCAGCAATAGTTTTATGTCCTGCTCCGTATTTTTCGAATTCAGTTCCGCTCCAGGAGTTTTCATCATGGTTGGTGCTAATAGTAAGTCTGAAAGCTTTGCGGCCATATTCTTTTATATCTTTTTCTATCCAGTTGGCAATTGTATTTGCATTGCCTTTACCCTGGGCTACATTTTCGCCTATGTGCAAAAGTTCCCATGCATAGGTAGCATCAAACTCCAGGTGCATACGGGCACCATCCCACTCAGCCAGCCAGAATAAATCTTTCAGTTTATCCAGTTCTTCCGTTGCCTCTTCCCAAAAATAAAGTGGTATTTCATGCCCGGCATGATCGCAGCGAAAACCATCCACATCCATTTCTGTTACCCAGTATTTCATAGCATCAATCATGGCGCTTCTTGTACCGGCATTTGTATGATCCAGCAGGGCAATATCTGTCCAGTCAGCTTCATATTTAATATTTCCTTTCTCATCGTGTGCATAATATTCCGGGTGCTCTGTTATCCATGGATTATCCCATGCAGTATGATTGGGCACCCAATCTAAAATAATATACATGCCAAGCTCATGTACTTTATTCACTAAGTTTTTAAAATCTTCTGTCGTGCCGAAATGTTCATTTACTTTTTTATAATCCCTGATGGAGTAATAACTGCCCAGCGGTTCTTTCCTGTTTTTAATCCCGATAGGCTGCACGGGCATTATCCAGAGCATGCCGATGCCCAAATCTTTCAGCCGGGGAAGATCTTTTATAAATGCATTGATGGTGCCTTCAGCAGTATGCTGTCTTATATTCACTTCATAAATTGTAAGCGAAGCTGCTTTTTCAGGAAATGTTTTTGCTGCGGCGTCCTGTTCTGTAATTGTATTTTGATTGCAGGCTGTGAGTGCAATTACAATTGTCAGGAATAAATAAATGTTTTTTTTCATTGCTTAATATTAAAAGTAAACGGATAGTTGCCGGGGAATAAAGGTAAGAAGATGGGGGAAAACACTTCATAAAAAACATACAGACCATAAAAGACATAAACAGATTTTTTTACTCAAATTAAATTTTGCTGAAGTTTATTTGTTGTAATCAAAAATTAGTTGGCTAAAATCAGGAAGTTGTTTCTTTTTTCGCTTCAGCTCATGCTGATAAATAACCTGGCCAAGATTTTTCATAAAAGGAAAACCGACTGTCGTATAATCATATTTATCATCATTAAAAATGCCATCGCTGTTGCAATGAATAACTGCACTGAGCATAAACTCAATATTATTTTTATAATCCACTATATATGCCGCATCAATCAAAAAGCCATACGCATCTCCCACTTTATTAAAAATTCTTATGCCCTCAGGGGCTGCTCCTTTTTCTGAACCGGTGAATAAAAATTTTACATAATTATCCCAATAGTTTACTGAATCATAGGCCGGGTACTGCGATTCACGGGGCAGCATCGACATATATTTTCGTAGAAAAGAATAATCATCTTTAGTTAAATTGAAACGCTGGCTTGCAGAAACCATTTCAGGAAATAAAATACTGCGCAAAATGCCATGCAGGCTTTTTAATGAGAGACGGTTCTTTTGAGAAAAATCAAATGGCTCGTTTACCATCTGTCCTTTGCGGTAAAATCCTTTTCCAAGTTTTGTATTACGGCTTGCATAAACAAATTGACTTGTGGCCGCTTGTTTTGAATAAACAATTTTAGAACTGCTGTCATAAAAATTTACCAGGTTTGTATAGCGATTTTCTTTTTCTGTCATGCTTAAATCTAACCGGTGAATGATCTGCACATCATCATAACCCATTTTATGCAATGAATTGTTGATATACTCCTGCCCTAAAAATTCATACAGCCTGTTGAAAGCATCGTTATCACTGACCAATAAAATTTTTTTGATGTAGTTGGCAATCGTTGGCCGGCCATTAGCAGAGTTGGGATCATTATACACAGCAGTATGAACATCATCATCAGTTTCTGTAATCATCGTTGTATTCATATCAAGCCCGTTAATATTCAGTTCATTCAGTTTTTGCAAAGCAAGAATAGCAACCGGGAGTTTTACAGTAGATGCCGGGTAAAAATATTCTGCATCATTGAGGTTGAAATAGTGATCAGTAAATTTTGATAGTTTGTTTTTACCCCGGTCTATTTGGGTATAAATAATTTGAACTCGGTTATTATTAAGATTTGTAAATACTGATTCGAAGTATTGCGGATATTTTTTCATTATTGTATAAACCAATCTGTCTTTTTCCAATAAGTTTTGTACCGGCAAACTCTGATTTTCACCTGATGATGCCTGACTTGCAATTTTCTTTTTATTCTTTACCACGGTACAGGTATTTAAAGACACAATTATTGCAATGGTGAAAATGATTAATTTCATGTTTCAATTTACTGAATTCATTTTTATAGCATGAAAAGAATTTTTATTTGTCTCCTGATTGGTGCAACAGTTGCATGTTTATCTATTCTTTTTTTAACATTCCTGGATGCAAACAAAAACAGAAATGCCGGGTTGCTGGATATTTTTTCCAAAAAAACAAACAACCCTCAAAATTTTTATAAAGGAGTAATTCAAATAGAAATAGGCAACCCATCGGATAAAAAAATTGATATTAAAGAAACGAAAGACAAAATCGCCGAACGGCTATCCAGATCATATTCCTTAGATTTAATTGAAGAATTTGAATCCAATATAAACCTATTTATCCTGACTGTAAGCGAAATTACTGACACGGGATTTATTGAGAAATCGATTTCCAAATCAGTATCAGTTGAGTTCTCTGAGATGTTTTTAATAGATGAACTTGGTACTTCATTAATGAATGCTGAAAGGGAAATCTTAAAAGAACACGGCGTGGATCCGGATCAGCTAAAGAAAGATTCAATTTCAAATAGTGCAAAAGCATCCACCGATAAACTTTCTGAATTAATGCCAAAAGAAAAAATACAAAGTCCGGTAAAAATTCCATCCCTTGCGGAATATCTTATTTTTTCGAACCCTTATTCAGATGGG
>JANOJO010000237.1:0-1822 GCA_031418795.1 Bacteroidota bacterium
AGTCCATCTAAACCCCACCAAACTATCCCCCAAATATTTCATCGCTGCATAGCAGGTAGGAATTTTTGTATTGCTGGCCGGCACAAAATATTTTTCACCATTATAATTATACCAGTATTTATTTTCTGCCGGATCGTAAATGCTGATGCCCACATGTGCGGTGAGAAGTGAACTGTCTTTTAATACAAGTTGCCTGGCTGATTTTGAAATTTTCTGCTGTACAGAACAGGATGCAAGAATTAATAATGTGGCACATCCCGATAAAAGAGGGAAACAATTAATAATTAATAATTTCTTCAGCATAAAAAATTCTTTCGTCCATTCCATTATTAATTACTAATTTATTTGTTTTGCCTGCAATTTTTTTATTAGTACGCTTAATTCTTTTCCAGAAACACCAGCACTGTTTCCATTTGATCTTTTAATTCAGGTAAATCCTGCTGAATGGTTGTCCATATTTCAGCAGCATCCACTTTAAAGTATTCATGTATTAATAAATTACGGAAAGATTTGATGGAACGCCAGGGAATATTATTAAAATCCTGCTTCGTTGTTTCAGAAATTTTACTGCCGGCTTCTCCAATTATTTCAAATTGTCTTATAACTGCCGATTGCAGTAAATCACTTTTCAAAAATTTTTCAAAATTCTCATTTTCAGTAAAAGAAAAAATAAGTTGTATAGCCCTCAGTACATCTTTTACCTTCAGTATATCCCTGTTTAATTTATGCGGCATATATAATCCGTAAGTCTTTTTCAATCAGCTTAAGGAAATCCGGAGTTAAACTTTTTTCCGTAGCCATATCAATTTTTCTGTTTGTCAGCTCTTCAAGCTCAGCAATATATTTACCCAGCACTATTAAACCGAGGGGATGTACTGGCTGAATAATTAAATCAATATCCGAATTACTGTCATTTTCGTTTCGTGAAAACGAACCAAACGCAAGGACTTTCTTCACCGGTTTATCGGAAAAATATTTTTTTATACTTGCGTATGTTTCGGAATGATTCATTGTTTTCCAAAAATACAGATTTATTTAAGCTTTTTTATTTACTCATCCTTTTCATTTACTCATTTATAGAAAACTACTACAATCCCCCCTGCGGAGGGATGAAATTGCCTTTTAGTTCTGCTCATTCCTAATTCTTAATTTTTAATTATTAATTGTTAATTAACTACGCTCCTGAGCCCGAAGCCAACGCTCCGGTATTTCATTACTGCTGGCAAGCAGGTAATCCTTATAGCTGCATGCAATAAACCGTTTATCCGGCAACTGCATCCACCACCTTCCTGTTTTTTTACTTTGCAAAAAAATTGTTTCCACTTCCGCAAATGCAAGATGATACTCCGTGAAAGATTCACGTTCATCAATATTTGCTTCTTTTCTGCCGCGGCTTCTGCCATCAAGCAGGTACCAGAGCATCTGGCTTATTTGTTTAGCGGTAAGATCATGCACATCCTTATCCGGATCATATCCGTAAATGCCAATTGTATTTACATTTGGGCTCATACCTGCATAGCGCATCAGCACACAACTTTCCTCGCCGTTAAATCCATTGGGTGAATTGGTATTTGCCGGCGCATAAGCATACGCTAATGCAGAAATATCAAAACTGAAAAGCTGTGAATTGCGAATCACGGGCTCCATTTCATCAATATTTTCTTTTACATGTCCTACACGGAAACAATCAAAGCGCAGCTTGTCCATTGTTTCCAGCATCCGCGGATGTACATAATAACTCTGGAAGCCGATATGATTATAATGACGGACATAATTGGGCTCGCCGGTAAGCATTTCCATTAAAAAATTATCGCAACGAAAA
>JANOJO010000238.1:0-2027 GCA_031418795.1 Bacteroidota bacterium
TATGCAAAAAACCAAATCGCACAATTTGGCGGGGCTGCTGAAACATGCGTATAGTAAAGGTTTTATTAAATAACTCCTCTTTTTATTTTTCAACAAGCAGTAATACCAAAAACTTGGTATATAAAAATGCCGTTATTCTGGGATTGTATAGCAATGCCCCGGGGCATACTTTTAATAAAGTTTTAGTGTTGAAATTTATTTAATCAAAAAAAAAATTATTATGAAATCATTATTTGCAAACTGTATGTTGCCTGTTGGAATGAACAAAATATTTTTAAACATCGCAACAATAGTTCTTATGTCAGCAATTTTTACAGCCTGTTTAAAAGTGCCATTGACCAATCCAGACACCGGTGGAAAATACGATGGTGTTTACGACTTCTCATTTGTTACCAGTACCCCAAGTGGCAATCAAACAATTGTACTGCCCCCAGGTTTCTTTATTGTAAAAAAAGGAGTAATCTCCAGCAGCGACAATACCCTTTCCGGAACAGTTTTAGACGATTTTGGGAATGTTCAATTTACCGGCCCATGCCCTATCAATAACGGTACAGCAAACTTTACCGGAATTCTGAATGCAATTGCTGCACCAAAGGCCGGGCATGGCAACTATACCTGCCAAATTGGTGGTATAACCCGTACATGGAGAGCATACAACGGCAAATAATAACCAGGCGCTATCCGATTGGCTTTTTAGTAAAAGGATTAACATTCCCTTTAACAATAAACATTAAATCTATCGTTCTTCTTTTATGAAAAAAATCATCCCCTCCATCGCAATGGCCATTTTTACTTTCAGCAGTTTTGCCCAACCCGGCAATTCCTATACCGCATTCATCCAGCAGGATACGGCCATCAAATGGGCAGCCGAATGCAATAAGATCGCCAACCTTACCCCCAAGGTGAGTGATTACAGCATCAAACAGTTTTATCTTGCCAAACTGAAAACAGGTAAAGCAAATGGCTATAAACTGAATGATGATAAACGTTCTGTTTCACCAATTAATTTGGGTACGATGAACCTGGCAAGGCCTGATTGGCTGGAAGGTCATGATTCTAAATTCTTTTCTAATGAAAATATATGGGCCTTCATTGATAAAAAAGATCCGGTAAAGGGTTATCGATTAAGCAAAATAAGTAATAACCCCTGTTGCGGTTGTGATGAAACAGATGCGGTAATGGTGAAGCAATTACTTTATTATAAGAACAGCCGGTTCTATATCCAGGATGTGTTTCTTACACCACTTTGTGCCCGTAAAGATGAAGAAGATAAAGCAGCATGGTACCCCATTTGTAATGTTGCTTTTAATGAACAACCCGATAACCATAAACCCATTGCTTTGAGTAAGGATATGGTGCTTGTCAATTCTCAAAAGCTCAGTTACAATTTTAAAAAAGATATCAATACTCCCGAAGATTCTGTTCTTACAGTGGGCACCGAATTCATCTTTGACCTTCTGTTCCAGGACATTTACCATGGCAAAATAAAAGCAATTGATCCCCAAACAGGAAAAGGGATACCAGGCAAAAAGTTCAGCACCTGGGGTATGTCAAAGATCTTGGTGCCGGTGTATAATGAATATGGCAACGTAACCGGAAACAAAGAAGTAACGATGGAAAGAAATCCAAATGCATTATCGCAGATACGGATCCAGCAGGACTGGTATTTTGATTTCAAAAACGAAAAACTGTTTTCCCGTATCAAAATGGTCGAATTGATCCAGGATGTCATTACAAGTACGGGTGTGTTTATCGGTACAACTGCTTTTTGCCGGTTCAACTACTGAACAAAATAAACTAATGCATTTACAATAGAAATTATTGGCCAACGTTATTATTCAATTATGATCATTGACTTTTTTGATGAAGCCAAAAAACTTTACAGCAAAAAAATGAACTGGTTTTCAATTATCTAACCAATGCAAAATCCTGTTTACAAACGATCAACATACAGGATTTAAGAAAATTACCGACCCTTAAAAGCAGCGATCAGCAAGCTGACTGAATCTTCTTAAAAACCAGATCAC
>JANOJO010000239.1:0-1763 GCA_031418795.1 Bacteroidota bacterium
GCAAATTCAGGTAATCTTTAATCCTGTTCTCTTGTTTCTTTTTCCCCAACTATTACCTGTGGTATATTAATATTACCGCCATAAAAAACAGCATTCAGAAAAAGTTTATTAGTTCCATACCATGTACCGCGAAAATTTGGATTGTCGCTGAACATGATTACCCTGCCTGTTCCCTCACCACCAACAAGAATGGATGCAGAGTTTTTTAATTTCTTCAGGGTAGTTGAATGAATATAGCCGCCAACCAGAGGATCGGCTGTGTATTGTGATACTGTACTGTATGCATTTACGCTGGGTTGTAAAAAAGTTAAACCATTTCTATACACAGAAACTTTTCTATTGGTAAATCCAAAACCAATCGGATGCGTAGTATCAAGGTCAACCCGGAAAATAGATCCGCCCATTGCTTTTGCTCCTTCTATATGCACAGCCATATCAAAATTTTGCCGGGCGGGTGTGCCTTTGGCGCTGTCAACCGGCAATAATTTTTCTTTTGTAAATCCATTTTTAATTGCCCACTCCGTTCCTGTTTTTATTGTAATCATTGTGTTTCCGTTCTGCACCCATGCTTTTATTTTATCAGTTGCTGCTTTATCAATCAATGTATAATTTCCGGAAACTATTATCATCGTATTGTAACGCTTCAAATCGGCACGGCCAAAATTCAGAATATCTAATTTGGTGATGGGCATCTGCAACCGCTGATCCAGCAAATGCCAGATTTCGCCGGCTTCTGTAGCTGCCACACCGGTGCCTATAATCAATACTACTTCTGGTTTGATGAGTGTACGAACATACCCGCTGCCCAGATCAATACCGCCGGAGCTGAATCCGGTATTTAAACTATAAATACTTATGCCGGTTTGTTTTGAAGCATCGCTTACTGATTTGAATAATGAATCCGGCGAAATTTTTTGCTGCTGCACCGAAATTACAATACTGCCGTATCCAAATTTTTTATTGCTGCCGCCAACCATTGCTGTAAATGGCCTGAATGCTGACTGCACAATGACGCCTGATTTTTGTAAATGATAAATTGCTTTATGCGTATTGTAATCCGTATTGCTCATCACATAGGCATAATTGCTTTTTTCCACAGTAAATATTTGCTGTGCAGGCAACGCAGTAATTTTTTTGCCGGCAGTAAAAGAAGTTTTTATTTCAGTATGCGGAAGGTTGTAAGCATGAACCAAACTCCATACCGAAGCATCATAAAACGAACTGTCAATATAAGTAATCTGTTTTTCAAAAACAGAACGAACCATAATGTAGTTATTTTGACCTGTGGGAACATAATAAGATTTACCGTCTGCAGAGTTGTTGCCCGCTTCATATACTTCTATTTCATGCAGCAGCAGGATATCAATAAAGGCCCTTGTTCTTGTTTCATCATTTGCATCGCCAAATAAATATCCTTTCACTGCAGATTTTGCCGCCTGCTCTTTTGCCACACGATAAAATTCTTTTCGCATTTTCAAAAGCGATGTTTTTTCTGCCAATGATGCTTTTACTGTGGTTAATGCCGCAGTAAACTGGTTTCTGATTGTAAATGCAAATGTCAATGGAATAGTGTTTGTTTCCTGTACATGGCCTCGGCTGCTGGCCTGCTCAAATAAAAATCCGGCGCCTCCATAAAAATTTATATAGCTGCTGCCATAACCGGGATAAAGTTTATCATAAGATTCTTTAGTATAATACATGGAGCTGAGTTTATCCGTGGCTTTAGAAAAATACTCAGCATATTTTGGATAAATATTTTTGTA
>JANOJO010000240.1:0-1807 GCA_031418795.1 Bacteroidota bacterium
TCACTTGATCAGGACAATAATTTTCCCGAAGGAAGAAAAGGATTAATGCTGCTGATAAAACCATTATCTGCGGCGGCATACAGAAATGTAATTGATGCACTTGATGAAGCGATGATAAACGAAGTGAAGAAATATGCAATCGTTGAACCTTCGAAAGAAGAAATTGTTTTTTTAGAAAAAGAACAGCTAAGGAAATAATTCAATTAAAAAGAAATTTGAATAAGCAACCTGATGAATTTTTCTTGCATTGGGATTGGCAACAATATTATGATAAGCCCCCAACTCATCATTATAAAGCATAAGCACCAACAGCGATTTGGTTTTTACTTCAGGCAATATAGTTTTAAGACTGGCGCCATCAAAAATTCCTTTTTTACCATAGTAAGCGGCTGTATATGTATAAAAATTATCGCCGGGTGCAGCCACCAATATTTCATGGTCAGGATATTTTTTCTCAAGATTTGGCAATAGCGTATTAAAATAATTATAATCCTGTTCGCGGTATATAGCCAATTTATATTGTTTAAAATTTAAAGCCACTTTGGTATTGAAATAAATGCTGTGAGTAACTTCAATAAATAAAAATGCAGCGCAGATAATAATAATTGCCTTTTGCCAGAATATTTTTTTCCAGGAATGAGTAAAAAACGCCCAGCCCAGATAAAGAAGCTGAAGAAATAAAATAACCAACCCATAATACCGGGCTTCATAGATATAGTTCCAGCTACCCTCATATCCCTTTTGCATCTGGTATGTAAATGAAAGCCACCCTAAGGACAAAATGATTAAAGCAAAACAAACCCATGCCCAAAGCAGCAACCATTTGAATGGATTTATTTCCCTGAATATTTTTTTTATAAATAAAAAATAAAAAAACAATGCAGTAAGTGTAACTACAGAAACGATATTGATTATCTCCAGTATTTGTAATTGCACTGAAAGGCTGATGCCGGTAATGCCGGCGACCTGGCTGGTAAAAAAAGGAAAATCAATAAACGATCCGGGCACTACCGGGTACCAGTGAATAATGTTTTCAGGAAAATATCCCCGCTCAGTTGGCGTGATATAGCCCGCCTGGCCCGTACTGAATTTTAAAAAAATAAAAAGAAAAGCAATCATTACAACCGTGATGGCCGTTAGCCACATTCCTTTTCGCATCAGCAGTTTGTCTTTCATCAGCCAGCCGTATAAAAAAATTACCAGTGGGATACAGATTGAAATTGGCGGGTATGAATACCGGAACAGGCAGGGTAGAAATAAAAACATGCCGGTTAAAACTAATTGCCAGAAAAAAATTTTTTTTGATTCTGTAATTTTCAAGACAAACGAAATGGCAATCAGTATAAACAAAAGCGAAATAGTATCCGTGGGCAGCGATTGGCCGGTAAAAGGATATTCAAAACATCCGGCAATTAATGTCATGATGTTTTTAGCAGCAGTTGGCAAACCAACCTGGCTGCAAATTTTTCTTACAATAAAAATCAACGCAATGCCCGTCAGTATATCAAGCGTGGTGGTAGCCCAATAAATATTGTAATTGAATAATTTTAAAAAAGGGGCTATCAATAAAGAATATCCCGGAGGCCATAGTTGTATAAAATCATAAACAGGATCAGCGGTTTGATTGGTGAAATATTGCTGAACACTCAATCCACGGCCCTCCAGCAAATTTTTGCTTTGAAGTAAAAGAATCATTTTATCACGGCCGGCAAAAGATAAATAAGACAGATTGATAATACGGCAGAGAACAGCAACCAGTATGCAGATGATAGTTGCTTGTTTATTATTAAATAAAGAAAGTAACTTT
>JANOJO010000241.1:0-2354 GCA_031418795.1 Bacteroidota bacterium
TTCAGCAGGGAAAAATTAAAAGCATTGATCAGAAAGTATTTGATTTCTTTCCAGAATATAAAAAACTGGATACGGGTTTAATATCATCGCTGACAATAAAACACCTGTTGACAATGAGTTCAGGGCTTGTTTGGAATGAAGAAGTGCCGTATGACAATCCTGAAAACAGCGAGATAAGAATGATCAGAAGTTCTAACCAGGTAGAATATGTATTAAGTCAGCCGATGGAATTTCCACCGGGACAAGTTTGGAAATATAATGGAGGCACCACTCAATTGCTTGCTGCTATCATTGAAAAAACAACAGGAAAAAAAGTTGAGCAGTTTGCAAAAGAAAATCTTTTTCAGCCGTTGGGTATTAACAGTTTTGAATGGATAAAATATGACGGGACAGATTTAGCTGCTGCCGCTTCGGGGCTTAGGTTACGATCCCGTGATCTTTTAAAATTCGGATCGCTATATTATAATAATGGCCAGTATAAGGATGCACAGATAGTTTCTAAAAAATGGGTGGAAGAATCATTTCAACCACATGTACAAAGGCCAGGTGGTGGTTCGTACGGTTACCAGTTCTGGCTTTGGCAAGACACGATAAATAATAAACCTCTTTCTATGGTTGCGTGTCTCGGTAATGGCGGTCAAAGAATTTTATTTGACAAAACGAATGACCTGTTAGTTGTGATAAACGCCGGCAATTATAATAAATGGGATATTGTAAAAAATGGATATGTACTATTAAAGGATTACGTTTATCCAGCGCTGATTAAAAAATAAAACTTCGTCCGCCGGGGTCTTGCCCATCGGATATTTTGTTACAATAGAAATGTTGCGGGCAGACCTCGCGGCTTAGTTATTTTCAGCAATCAAAAAATTACAGATAAGGTTTTATATCATAAATTAGATCATTAATGTCTCTAACCAAAAAGAATCAAAAAAAATGAAAGCTGTTGTTCGCTCAAAATATGGTTTATCAGATGTTTTAGAAATAAAAGAAATTGAAAAACCAATTCCAAAGGACAATGAGGTGTTAATAAAAGTATATGCGGCCACTGCAAGCAGAACCGACTGTCATATACTCTGGGGCAAGCCATTTTTCATGCGGTTTTTTACAGGTTTATTCAAACCACGCCTGGCAATTACCGGAACAGACTTTGCCGGGCAAATTGAAGCAACAGGAAAAAATGTAAAAACTTTTAAAGCCGGTGACAGGGTTATGGGGTTTGAATTTATGGGATTACAATCTCATGCACATTATATGGTAATACCGGAGACAAAAGACATCATCAATATTCCCGGCAACATCAGTTATGAACATGCGGCCGCTTGCATCGAAGGAGCTTTTTATGCTCTTAACGGAATTCAACACGCAAGACCAGGACCGGAACACAAGGCACTTATATATGGAGCAACAGGCGCCATCGGCTCATCCTATGTACAGTTTTTTAAATTCTATGGTACTTATATTACAGCGGTATGCGGCGGTGAAAACAGGGAACTGGTAATAGCATTAGGAGCCGATAAAGTAATAGATTATAAGAAAGAGGATTTTACGAAAGATAACGGGCAGTATGATTTTGTTTTTGATGCAGTTGGCAAAACTACATTTGCCAGGTGCAAACCACTGATGAAAAAGAAAGGAATTTTTTCTTCTTCGGCAGGATTGGTGAACCTGTTGCTGGCAATTACCACACCGTTATTTGGTGGAAAAAAAGTACTGTTCAAACCTCCAAAAAACGTTAAAGCATGCCTGGTTTTTATCATGGACCTGGTTGAAAAAGGGAATTTCAAACCGGTTATAGACAGAACGTATCCTCTTGATAAGATTGCTGAAGCGTTTACATACGTGGCAACCGGTCAAAAAATCGGGAATGTTGTCATTACTTTGGATGCTTAGTCATGTTTTCCTCTTTGTCCAGGTACTGCTCTTTTGCCCTTGTTGGTATCTCACCGAAAGCAGCACGCCATTGTTGGAATGAGGCTTTGGCTTTGTGGGTTGCCTTCCAACAAATCTACTTTGAAGAACTCACGGATTTCTCCGTAGTGTTCAATAAATAAAAGAAAGTTCAATTGTTGTCCTGAATACAGACGATAAATATCTTTACTCAGGGCAAACTATAATTAAATACTAAACGAAATGATGGTAACACAAAAAACAATTTGCATAAAAAATTTCTTATGTTTTATAAAGCATTCAACAACCATTCAGTTATTTTACCGCTTCCGTCCGCCCGAGGTCCTGTCCAACGGTTATTACATACTAAAGAAATGATGCGGGCAGTTTTTATGTAAAAAGGCATGGTGCTGTACAGCGAAAGTGATGTGCTTCGCTAAGTTTGATAAGACGATAACTTTATA
>JANOJO010000242.1:0-1807 GCA_031418795.1 Bacteroidota bacterium
TCACTTGATCAGGACAATAATTTTCCCGAAGGAAGAAAAGGATTAATGCTGCTGATAAAACCATTATCTGCGGCGGCATACAGAAATGTAATTGATGCACTTGATGAAGCGATGATAAACGAAGTGAAGAAATATGCAATCATTGAACCTTCGAAAGAAGAGATTGTTTTTTTAGAAAAAGAACTGCTAAGGAAATAATTCAACCAAAAAGAAATTTGAATAAGCAACCTGATGAATTTTCCGTGCATTAGGATTGGCTATAATATTTTGATAAGCCCCCAATTCATCATCATAAAGCATAAGCACCAGCAGCGATTTGGTTTTTACTTCAGGCAATATAGTTTTAAGACTGGCGCCATCAAAAATTCCCTTTTTACCATAGTAAGCAGCTGTATATGTATAAAAATTATCGCCGGGTGCAGCCACCAGTATTTCATGACCGGGATATTCTTTTTCAAGATTTGGCAATAACGCATTAAAATAATTATAATCCTGTTCCCGGTATATGGCCGATTTATACTGTTTAAAATTTAAAGCCACTTTGGTATTAAAATAAATGCTGTGAGTTACTTCAATAAATAAAAATGCAGCGCAGGTAATAATAATTGCTTTTTGCCAAAATATTTTTTTCCAGGAATGGGTTAAAAACACCCAGCCCAGATAATGAAGCTGAAGAAATAAAATAACCAACCCATAATACCGGGCTTCGTAGATATAGTTCCAATTACTCTCATATCCCTTTTGCACTTGGTTTGTAAATGAAAGCCATCCTAAAGACAAAATGATTAAAGCAAAACAAACCCATGCCCAAAGCATCAACCATTTGAATGGATTTATTTTCCCGAATAATTTTTTTATAAATAAAAAATAAAAAAACAACGCAGTAAGTATAAATACAGAAATGATATTAATTATCTCCAGTATTTGTAATTGCACGGAAAGGCTGATGCCGGTAATGCCGATAACCTGGCTGGTAAAAAAAGGAAAATCAATAAACGATCCGGGAACTACAGGGTACCAGTGAATAATGTTTTCAGGAAAATACCCCCGCTCAGTTGGCGTGATATAGCCCGCCTGGCCCGTACTGAATTTTAAAAAAATAAAAAGAAAAGCAATCATTACAACCGTGATGGCCGTTAGCCACATTCCTTTTCGCATCAGCAGTTTGTCTTTCATCAGCCAGCCATATAAAAAAATTACCAGAGGGATGCCGATAGAAATTGGCGGGTATGAATAACGGAACAAGCAGGGTAGAAATAAAAACAAGCCGGTTAAGACCAATTGCCATGAAGAAATATTTTTTGCTGCTGTAATTTTCAATGCAAACGAAATGGCAATGAGTATAAACAAAAGCGAAACAGTATCTGTGGGCAGCGATTGGCCGGTAAAAGGATATTCAAAACATCCTGCAATTAATGTCATGATGTTTTTAGCAGCAGTTGGCAAACCAACCTGGCTGCAAATTTTTCTTACAACAAAAATCAACGCAATGCCCGTCAGTACATCAAGCGTGGTGGTAGCCCAATAAATATTGTAATTAAAAATTTTTAAAAAAGGCGCTATAAATAATGAATATCCCGGAGGCCATAGTTGTGTTAAATCATAAACGGGAACAGCGGTTTGATTGGTGAAATATTGCTGAACACTCAATCCACGGCCCCCCAGTAAATTTTTGCTTTGAAGTAAAAGAATCATTTTATCACGGCCGGCAAAAGATAAATAAGACAGATTGATAATACGGCAGAGAACAGCAACCAGTATGCAGATGATAGTTGCTTGTTTATTATTAAATAAAGAAAGTAACTTT
>JANOJO010000243.1:0-7152 GCA_031418795.1 Bacteroidota bacterium
TCAAGCCAATTCAAATCGTTTGAACATTAAAATGCTCCAAAACCCTTACCTATCAATCATTTCAAAGAACTTTAATTTATAACGTTAGGACGCCAGTGTGTTGCATATAATCAAAACAATTCTAATCAGATTTTCAATGCAAATAATTCTATGTCTTCGTTTTTTCCTTTCAGGTCCACCATACCCATACTTTCAGAGTGCCATTCTTTCATATCCAGTAGTTCAATCATTTCTTTTGAAACTAAAAATTTTTGATTCAGTTCGGTACATTCACTTCTTATCCGCGCAGCTGTATTGATGGTGTCGCCGCTCATTACCCAATCTTTTTTTACTATGCCTACCTGGCCTACTGTAATATCGCCTGTATGAATCCCAACCTTGTATTCTGGTAAAATATTATAACACCGTTTGAATATATCTGCATTCATGTTTAGAATTTTCCTTGCTTTAATATTGGAGTTGGCGCATTTTCTTACTTTAGCACAGGTACTGGGCCGCCAGGCTACTATTTCATCACCTACATACTGATAAACACAGCCATCATTTTGCGAACGGGCAAATTTCTATCCCACTTTTACTCAATAGGTAAGATTCACTTTTGTTCCTAAACTAAAATTGAATATTCTCTCATTTTTTGAAAATCCTGCTGAAGCAGTAATTGCAAAAAGATTGAATGGCATAAAATAAAAACCACCGCCAAATGCCCCATGCCATTTATTTGATGTTTCTTCTTTCAGCCATACACGGCCAATATTATAAAAACCTGTAAGACCCAATGCACCGGAAAGTAAGTAAGATTTCATTTCTATCAATTTTACTTTCAGTTCCAAACTTCCGTACATACTCGATCTGCCCATATACCTGTTTTTTCTGAATCCCTGAAGCATTTGATCTGCACCAATACTTAATGCCTGGAAGTACTCAAAATTTTTGCTGTAAATACGGCCACCCCCCAGACCCAGTACTGCCACTACATTTGCCGGATCAGTCATACTTGCATACACTCTCATGTCAGAAGAAAGTCTTGTAATATCTTTACTGCCGGTGCCAATGCCTGCGGCAGAAACTAATTCAGTATTCCAGGAAATACCACGGGTAGGAAAAAAATCGTTATTTCTGTTATCAATCAAAAGAATTGCCTTTCCACCGAGATAAGTTTTTTTGCTGAAGATATCTGTAGAGTCCAGACCAAATAGCGCATAATTCCCTAATGCTTTACCATCGTTATCTTGGTATTTTGCCTGATAATGATAAAAATACGGGCCTATTAAAAAATGAAATTTATCTGAATATCGTTTACGTACCATTGCCTGAAACTCCAGTGATTTGAATCGGGCACGGTAAAAACCACTGGATATCGGTTGCAACGGTTTTGTGTTATTGCCCAATCCAAAGAAATTATTTAAAGAGGGTGACCGTAATTGACTTTTTATCACCAAATCAATATTGCGGGTAATATGATTAAACTCTCCGGAATAATCGAAACGAAATGCATTATGATAAACAGAATAAAGTGCAGAAAATTTTTGATTGGTTGCATACGGCTGATTCCGGAAACCATGTGTAGTTCTTGTAAATCCGAGTCCGGCAAGTAATCCATCATCAGAATTGAAGCCGGTTTCCACTTGCGGGAACTTGGTATTATTATATTTAAAGCCGGTAAAACTGTTACTATTTACAGGGGGATTTGCTGAAAAACGGTTCTTGGTGTTTTTACCACTATGCCCGATAAAATTACCTTCTTTTTTTATGTCATAAAGTAATATGGGTGAATTCCCCTTTATATTAAATGTATCATTGCCTTTGCCACCGATAATACGGATTTTAATTTTTGTTTTTACATTTTCATCCACGTCAAATAAATCATCATTATTCAATCCGTACAATTGCAGTTCATAAGTAGTTTTTGGGTTGAATTTTCTTTCATACATTACAAACCCCGTATCCTTTCCAATTTCTCTTGCAAAAACTTTTACATGCAGGCTGTCATTGTGCATACTTACTTTAAAATACTCTTTCTTATTGCTGCCTAACACATATACCCTACTTGAAATAAAGTAATAATATTTCATCGCCGCTTCTGCCAGTTTATCACGCCGGCTTATGAGTTTTTGAATAAGCGTTTCTCCAGAAAAAGAAAAAACTTCCGGGGGTAATTTTTTTATAGCGTTACGGATTACAACATCAGTAAGTTTTTGCTGAAACTCAAGGATCGTTTTCTTCCATTCATCGGCATCTAAATCGGTAAGAAATAACCGGTCAAAATCTCTCGATGCAAAACCCAGCCATTCCACATTTTCAATTTCTTTTTTTAAGCCGGATAAAAAAGGCATCAGTTTGCGGCTCGCAGTTTTTATTAGCTTGCCATCAGAATAAAAATAAGCCTGATCCCGGTCTCTTGG
This sequence comes from Bacteroidota bacterium, assembly GCA_031418795.1. Lineage (GTDB taxonomy): Bacteria > Bacteroidota > Bacteroidia > Chitinophagales > Chitinophagaceae > VBAS01. The sequence goes on from JANOJO010000243.1 coordinate 2,403, forward strand.
GATGGGGTAATATAATTTTCCTATGCCCGTATCTTTGGTTGCCCATTTCCATTGATCAAAATGACGATCAAAATCACCAATCAGGATATCAAGTAATCTTGCTCTTAATACGGCAAACTGATCAGCACGATGGTCATTATCTTCCAACATTTTTGAAAAAATCTTGCCGGTGCTTTTTGTATCTGAACCATCTGTTGACGCATCTGTTTCTTCCAGCATACATACGGTGTTTGCAAATAATTGCTGGTAAAAACCTAACTCAGGATCGTCAGGTACAAAATATAATTCAGGATTTGGGGCAGCAATATTCAATGCCTTTGCCATTACAGGTATTGTAAGTGCTGCATAAGGATGCGCTGCAGAAGTAAATTCCTGGACCAGGTCCTGTGCCAAAGTTCCACGGAAAGTTTCAGGTAGTGCCTTTGTAGGACTTTTATCTACAGAGCGCAATACCCATAGTTTTCCTTTTTTATCCTGGAGCCTTAATGATTTTGTTTGCTTACCGCCGCCAATACCAATAATTTTTAATCCTCCTCTTACTGTTTTTAAATCAAACACTTTCATGTTTACAGGAGTACTCCATTCAGGTCTGTAATTTTGACCAACAATATATTTTTTCAACCCCTTTACCAAAGGATATTTGTCACTTGCTGAAATATTTACCGTGTCTTTAAATTGTATGCCAGGTTTTACAACTCGTACTGTTGAATCCTGCTTTGGTTCCGGGATTACAGAAAAATTTAATAGGGTGGTGCTATATGCTCTTTTGATTGAATCTGCACTACTGGTAGCGCCGGCTGTAACAGTATAAAAAGTTGAAGTAAGATTTTTGTTGGTGGAAACTTCAAGTACTGCAAAACCAGGTGAATCGGAAACAAAAGGACTTTTTTTAGTTTTAGAAACACGGCTTGATTTACATCCCCCGCCACTTATAATATAACTAAAACTGCTGTCCTGTATCAGTTGAAGATTATGCTCGTGCCCGGCTACAAATACAAGATTAGGATGTGTTTTAGCTACAGAAGAAATCCTGTTAATCATATTTACATAACTTGGATGCGGCAGATCCTGCGGAGTTCCAAACACACTTCTTGCAATTGGATAGATTGAACCTATAACCGGCAAGGGGATATATGCATTTTTTCTTAAGTCTGTTAGTGGAAATATATGTTGCTTTATTGAAAAATTACCGCCATGAATACCATTACTTTTAAAAGGATGGTGGCAGGCAAAAATGACCAATTTTTTCAGGTTTTTGTTTAAAATATCCTGCAGTTGATTTAAAACCTCTTCCTCGGTTTTGGCATCACAATCTGATTCTACTCCCGGTTTATCATATTCGTGAAGCCACCACTGACTGTCAAAAACCACCAACGTAACATCATTACTTAAAAAAACTTCCATCGGGCCGGGGCAACCTCCTTTAGGCAAAAAATTTACATTATTCTTACCTGAAAAATAATCTACATAATTCTGCTCCCGCAACACACCTTCAAATCCACTTCGCTGTGCATTGTCCCAATCATGATTGCCAGGAATCATGATAATACCTGCATCAGTATAGTCTGCTATTGAAAGCTGCGAATCAAGTGCTGCTTTCCCATCATCATAATTATACAACTCTTCATCCTGCAAACCGGCAGGGTAAATATTATCACCTAAAAAAAGAATAGTTGTTTTTTTGTCTAGTGTAATTAATTTTTTTACGGCATCTGTTACCGGATGTCTTCCTTTGGTAAGACTGCCACCATCGCCAATTAAAACAATCCGATGAAGAATAGTATCTTTTTGTGCATTGGAATGAATACAAAAGCAAACAATAAAAACAAGAACATTAATTATTTTTTTCATCATAAAAAATCCGGCTGTTTACAATTTAAAATAGAATTCAATATACTTAAAATAAAATTGAAGGTTGAAAACAAAATGAATGCTCAGGTTGAAGGTTTAAACCAGCCGTAAATTTATTACGTATGGAGAATAATAACTTATATAATTTTTGCCTTTTTTTTCAAAATTCGTATCTTTTCAGATTATATTCATTTCGTAAACAACAATCAACTACCATGCGACTGCTAAAACTTCTATTTGCTACAATGATTATTCCCATAGCAGATGTCCAAGCTCAGACTAACACTGATTCTGCTACATCAGTCGGCTCAGATAAATTTAAAACCAACGGTTCAAAAAAATTCTGGATGGGTGCCAATTACCGTACAGAATGGAAAACTCCCGTTACTGTTCCTGTTCTAAATCTTGCCACTGAAAAGGGAGGATTGAAACCTACAAAACGCGGTGGGGGTAAACAAACAAAATCATTACGGTTTGAAGATTCCAAGGGCAGGGAGTATGCTATCCGTTCTATTCAAAAATTTATTACAAGTAAAACCTTACCACCCGGTTTTGAAAGTGAAGCAGCAGCTGATTTGGTTCAGGATGGGGTGTCTGCTTCTTATCCCTATTCTTCATTATCTATTCCACCAATAGCAGCGGCGGCAGGTGTGCCTTACCTGAAAGTGAAATTAGTTTATGTACCTGACGATCCTATACTGGGCGAATACCGTGAAGATTTTAAAAATATGTTTGCCTTTTTTGAAGAACGTTTACCTGAAACTGTTGATAAAGGGTTTGATACCGATGAAGTGGCAGATAAATTAAAAGATGATAATGATAATGCAGTGGATCAACTGGCATTGCTGCGTGCAAGAATACTCGACATGTTTGTAATGGATTTGGATCGTCATGAAGATCAATGGCAGTGGGGTGCAACCGATAATGGTAAAGGCAAAACCTATTTTCCCATACCCAGGGATCGGGATCAGGCATTTTATATCAATCGTGGAGTGCTTCCCGGTATTGTTAAATGGCCCTGGCTCGTTCCTCAATTGCAGGGTTTTGATGCGAAAGCAAAAAATATCAACCGGTTCAATTTTGCAGCCCGCAATCTGGATCGTTTCTTTTTAAACGGTTTGAGTGAGCGGGATTGGAAAGATGCAGCTGAAAAATTCAAATCACAAATGACAGATGCTGTTTTGGAAAATGCAATTGCACAGCAACCCAAAGAAGTAAAAAATATTTCCGGCGATAAAATTATAGCGAACTTAAAAGAACGTCGCAATTATATTGTGGATGAAGTGATGCAGTATTACCGTTTTCTTGCAGAGACAGTAAGTATAACCGGAAGTGATAAGAAAGAATTGTTTGAAATAAATAATAGTGAAGGTTCTTCTCAGCTGACTGTTTATAAAATAACCAAAGAAGGTGAGCAGTCAATTAAAATGTATGATAGAACTTTCAGTAGTGAACAAACAAAAGAATTACGGCTTTATGGTTTTGGCGGCGAAGATAGGTTTGTGGTAAAAGGCGGGGATGGAAAAATAAAAGTTAGAATGATTGGCGGACCCGGTGATGACAATTTTGAAAACTCAGGTGGAGGCAAAGGCGGCATTGTGTATGATTCAGCAGCCGAAAACAATAAAGTATTGGGTGGGTTCAAAAATAAAATTTCAATTGATACCGGCGTTAACAACTTTGATAGAATTTATTATAAGTACAACCAGGTTATTCCATTTATTTCTGCCACGTATAACAGTGATGATGGTTTGTTCCTGGGGTTTTCTATGAAATTTATCCGTCATGGCTTCCGTAAAGATCCCTACAAAACCATGCACTCATTTGCAATAAACCATGCATTTGGCACCAGTGCATATAACTTCCACTGGAATTCTGAATTCATCGGGGCATTGGGAAAAAAGACGGATGTGCTTTTTAATGCGGATATAAAAGCCCCCAATGGTACAAGCAATTTCTTTGGCTATGGCGATTCATCTGTGTTTAATAAAACAATCACAAACCCTGAAAAAAAGAAGCATAGGTATTACCGTGCCCGTTACGAATCAGGTGATATAGCATTGCTGGTACGGCATAATTTCAGTAAAAAGGTTACAGCATCATTTGGACCTGTTTTCGGGTTTTACCAATTAAATGCTGCAGATAATACAGGAAGGTATATTATCATTGACCCTGATTTAAACCCGGTAACATTATTTGCAAAACAATCTTATGCAGGCGGTATGCTTACATTCAATGTGGATACAAGAAAAAGTCCAATACTTTCTTATAGTGGTATTAACTGGATTACATCATTAAAAGTTTTAAGTGGTTTAAATAATAACAGTGGTGATGTAACTATGCTTCGTTCCGATTTTTCATTCTTCCTTCCTTTAGGAAAAAGTATTGTACTTGCTTCTAGGTTTGGCGCTGGGAAAAGTTTTGGCGACTTTGAATTTTTTCAGGCGCAATATCTTGGGGGAACTGATAATTTAAGGGGTTACAGAAAGTTTCGCTTTGCAGGAGAAACCATGGCATATAATAATACGGAACTCCGCATTCGTTTTGGCGATTTCAGATCTTATCTTTTCCCCGGTTCTATTGGTATGCTTGTGTTTGTTGATAATGGCCAGGTATGGCATGACAGCGACCCCACCAATAAATGGATGTCGGGCTATGGCGGCGGTTTATGGATAGCGCCTTTAAAAAGATTTGTGATAACTGCACTTTATACCATTTCAAAAGAAAACAAACTCCCATTAATAGGAATGGGCTGGCAGTTTTAATCACAATTAAAAAGATACAAAGGGTTGTATATTTAAGTACAACCCTTTTTTTATATTCTAATTTTCCTTTGCGGTCCTTTGAGACTTAATGAAATTTTTTATTGTAGTGTAAAATTTATTTTCCTTTAAGTAAT
>JANOJO010000244.1:0-1647 GCA_031418795.1 Bacteroidota bacterium
GAAAGAAGACAGGATTATAATGAGCGAAGACACAAGCATTAATTTTTATAGAATGGGCACTGCTGATATCGCCATAAAAAACAAAATTTTTCTGCAAGCAGTGAAACCCGTTATATGGAATGTAATGCTTAAAGGCCCGAGGATGGGTTATACTTCTTTCAGCATCATCAGTTCAACTAGCAGTAATATGCAACCCAAATTTACGATTGACAGTGTGTTTGGGAAAAAACCGTTTAAAGCAAAACTGCTGAAAAGCTGTGATGCAAAAACATTGACAGGTTATTATTATTACGAAGTGAAACTTCCTAAAAAGGATATAGCCTTTATTAAGCTGAGCTGGATTTCAGTAAGCGGTAATACTGCAATGCGAATTGATTGTTATAATAGCTGGAGCAATTACGCTGTAAAACTGGATTGTCCTAAATGAAGCGTCTCCGTTTTTGTTACTGCTAACCGACAGGCTGGTTTATAAAGCGATGCCTCGTTGTACTAAAATCAATAGACATCTTCTATTTCATATGTCTTATTATTAAACGTAAATGTATTTCCTTTTTCAAGGCCTTCCATTGCAAAATAGATAGGAGCTTTTGTTGATATTCCATAAATCAGTTCTCTTTCAATATCAATTTTTTCAACAGATACAGATATATAAAAGTTCAGATGGTTCGTTATCACCATGGCGCCAGACTCCACCTTTTTATTTTCGACAGAAGGTTTTAACGATTTCAGCATCTCCATTTCCAAACGCACAAAGGAAAGCTCTTTTTCAAAATTTCTTAATAGTTCAACTTTTCCCGCAGCCTGGTCTTCGGTTTGACTGGTTGAATGGGTCTTGTCATAAACATCTTCCTTTATTGTATTTACCCTGCTTGCAAAATTTTCAATTAGTTCTTCCTGCTTTTTCATACAGATCTGGTGAATCAGGGTTTTAGAAATCTTCTTTTTCATAATTTTATAATTAATGATTCTTAATAGGGTATTTCTAATACCTGCTATATTGTTCAATACCTGAAAATATAAAATGTGTTCCGGTTTACTTGTTTCGTTTTTAATCAAATAAAAACAAGTTGCCTGTTGCCATTTAATTTAAACAAAGATTAAAAATTGTTCCGAAGGTTCGCTTTGTGCGGAGCTTTCTCTTAATGCAAAACTCTGTTGTGATGATGAGCTTATACCTGTAAGATATGAAAAATATTTTTAAGCCTTCAGTGGCTTTTGTTTCCGATTTGGTTCGTGCCTGCTCGTAGCTAGGTTCTTAAAACGACACCCATTTGCGTATCCCACACAACCCCCTAACAAAATATGTTGTAAAGTGCTATTCAATCATTAATTCAGACAAAAAACGTATCTTCTTTCCAAATTCAAACAACCAAAATAAAATTTTCCTCTACTTGAAACATTTTTATTTGCGAAGGCATACTGTTTTAAAATCTCAAACATTTAAACAACTCGACAATCAATACCACCGATAATTATATAATAACTGAACGGTCCATTAAGGAACCGCCAACTACATTCAGACAAAAATTAAAATTTCTTGGCCCGGGTTTTATTTTGTCCGCTTCCATCGTTGGTTCAGGTGAATTGATAGCTACAACAATACTGGGTGCGAAAGCTGGCTTTATTGCTTTTTGGGTGATCATTGTA
>JANOJO010000245.1:0-4566 GCA_031418795.1 Bacteroidota bacterium
ATATTACACAAACAGAGTCTCAATTTTAACAACACTAAAAGACAGGATAGAAATCCAGATTATTACTCAATATCCGAAAAATTTAGAAACAGCATTGTAAATAACCGAGCAGGAAGCTGTAATATCAGATGACCAAAAAGAAAAAATAAAAGTAAGTGATCTGGTAAAGCGATTGATTGAGCAAGTAGCCTTTGAAGCAAGAAGCAGTGAGTTTGTTGATAAAAAAAGTGGCGTGAGTGCAAGGCTTACTATTTCTGCATATGAAAATGCAATCAGCACCGCAGAAAGAAGAGCCATTGTAAACAATGAAAAACATACCCAGGTATGGATCAGTGATCTGGCTGGTATCATTCCATCCATTACGGGAAAAATAGAATTGGTGTATGAAGGTGAGCAGGAAGGGCCTTACCAGGTAGCCATGAACCTGATGGATAAATCTCTTCGGTCGCAGTTTGCAAATTATTTTCCCAATCCTGAAGTTTTGAAAAAAAGAATGAGACCAAAAAATGTGGAAGAACCGGCAAGAGATGAAAACCCTTATCGCTCCGTTATCAACTGGTTTGATAAAGGCAACAGCCTGAATATTTTTTTCAATACAAAAGATGAAGAGAAAATAATGCAGTTGTATAAAGTAGACGGGTTGCAGCCATTAGTTAAAAAATATTTTAAAGGAGCGAATGAAAAAGAATCGGCTCTGTTGATGGAATTTGTATTGCATGGGCTGGCTGCTTATTCCATGATCAGTAAAAAAGTAATTGAAGGAAAAATAGAGTTTAAAGATTTGATGGGAAGTATGCTGAACCTCGGTACAGTTAAGAATACGGATGATGATTTTGACGGGGAAGAATTTAATTGATTGGGAAAAGTGTTCCCGATAGTTATCGGGAGGGAAATTGAGAAATTTCAGGCACCTGATCAAATAATATTTACTTCTCTTTCTAATTGTAAACCAAATTTCTCTTTCACAGTTTGTAAAATTTCTTCACTGAGATTATGAATCTCCTTTCCAGTCGCATTACCAAAATTTACCAGCACCAATGCCTGTCTTTCATGACAGCCGGCATCGCCTTTTCTATATCCTTTCCAACTCACAGAGTCCTTCGGACCGCATTGCTCAATCATCCAGCCGGCGGCTAATTTTACGGTTCCATCAATTTGCGGATACGATGGCATAGTTGGATATTGAGCATTGAGTATTGAATATTGAACATTATTCACAACCGGATTTTTAAAGAAACTACCTGCATTGGCAATTTTAGCAGGGTCTGGCAATTTAGATGAACGAATATTTATCACCGCCTGTGAAATTGCACGAATACTCAGTTCCTTCACTCCCATTTTTTCAAGCTCTTCTGTAATAGCGCCATAGTTTGTATGAAATACCGGGTGCTTGCGCAGGCGGTAAGTAACATTCAGTATAGCAAACTGATCTTTATATCTTTTTTTGAAAACACTGTCGCGGTAACCAAACTCACAATCGCCAAGCGTAAAATTATAAATCCTTTTTTCCTGTAAATGAAATGCCTCAAGATTTGAAAACATCTCACTCAACTCCACACCATACGCCCCAATGTTTTGAATAGGTGATGCTCCTACATTGCCGGGAATTAGTGAAAGATTTTCAAATCCGCCCCAGTTGCGGTTGATGCAATGAAGAACAAAGTTGTGCCAGTTTTCCCCTGCACCCACTTTTACATACACATATTCATTGTCTTCATGCAGTTCTTCAATTCCTTTTATTTCATTTTTTAAAACAAACCCATCATAATCTTTGGTAAATAAAATATTGCTGCCCCCGCCGAGGATGAACTTCGGGAGTCGGGAGTTGTGAGTCAGGAGTTCTAAAAGCTCATCATCAGTTGAAAATGCAGAGAAATATTTTGCCTTTGTATCAATGGCGAAAGTATTATAAGTTTTGAGTGAAATATTTTCCTGAATTTGCATACTGCTTGTTATCCGTGCCACGGTTTAAAACCGTGGCACGGATTCAGCAAATTAACACTAAATCATGAGCACAAAAATAGCAACCCTGATTGGCGCTACCGGGCTTATAGGAAATTATTTGCTTGAAGAATTACTCAATGACCCGTTTTACGATAACGTAAGAATTCTTATCCGCAGGCCATTTGATAAAACACATCCCAAATTAGAAAAGAAACTTGTTGATTTTAATGACGGTGATTCTTTATTGGTAGCGTTGAGCAACAGTGATGTTGTTTTCTGTGTTATCGGCACCACACAGAAAAAAGTAAAAGGGGATAAAGATGCATACCGTAAAATTGATTATGATATCCCGGTTAATGCTGCACGGTTTTGCAAAATGATTGGTTGTGAAAAATTTATTCTTGTGTCTTCTGCCGGGGCAAACAGCAAAAGCATAAACTTTTATGCAAAACTAAAAGGCGAAACAGAAGAGGCGGTAAAAGAAGCCGGATTAAAAACAGTTCATATCATGAGACCATCAATGTTATTGGGAGAAAGAAAAGAATTCCGGTTGCTTGAAAAAATCGGGCAGAACCTCATGACCGGTTTAGCATTTCTTATTCCTGCCAAATACAAACCCATACATGGAAAAAATGTGGCGAAAGCTATGCTGGCTGTTTCAAAAAAAAATGAAGAAGGGTATTTTGTGCATGAGAATAAGGAGATTTGTTCAGAATTAAATTGATAATGAATTAAATTTGGAACAAGAACGAAGGGCAAGCGGCGAGTTAGCGGGCATCTACAAACTTCTATTTAGCATGAACTGGGGTAAAAAAACACCGATGATAGCTTTAATTGCTGGTGAATTTGCTTTTGGTATTGCCCTTAGTCTCATATTTTTTAAGATTGTTTTGACGAACGATGATTTTTTCGGAAACTCATACGGCACTGGCATTTTTAGATTTTACGGGGCATTAAGCATTGTTTTCTTTATCGCCGTATTCTCAGTTGGCATTTTTGGGGCGATTACACTTCACCAGTCAAATAAAATTGCAAATGCGATTTTATATTCAATTTTATTCTGGCTCCTGTCAATAGTTTTATATGTTGTCACTTTCAGTTTCTTTTCTTATACTCTCAATTTGCGCACAATACCTTTATATATAATATTGGTGGGAATCATTGCGGGATTCAATCTTGGGATGAAGCCTAAGTTCAAAACCGAAAACGACGTCCGCTAACATGGGGTCAATGTTGCACAACCATAAACTCAAAATTTTCTTTTGTAGTTTCTCATTACACTGCCGCTGGTGTTCTAAATAACAATATTTAGCTTCTATACTTCCCTGCACCAACAAACGAAATAGTAATAAAAATGGGGTGTTGGTGAAAAGTCAGAAATTTGAAGAGACCCGTTTATTGAACATCATATTGTGCACAATGCCTTTTTTGTATATTTGAAATATGAAAGCTATAGTAGTTACTCCAAAAAGCGACAATGAATATAAATTCATTACTGGCTTACTTAAAAAACTAGGTATAGGTATTTCCACTCTGTCAAAAGATGAAATTGAAGATATTGGTATGCTGAAGTTGCTGAGTAGTGCAGATAAGTCAAAGAAAGTAAGTCATACTGAAATAATGAAAAAGTTTTCTACCAAGTAAAAGGGAAATTGCTTCGCCTTGTTTCGTGTCCGCAAAATTAGAAAGCCCGGTTCCGTGTCCCTACGCAATTGAGCGAATAAAATAAAAATGATGCGGAAGGCACGCATCATGGCAAAATTTTCTCATTACACTACATCCACATCCTCCATTTTACTTATTTGGTGTAATAGAACTGGGGAATGTTTTAATATCCTTAAATTGATTATCTGTTAATATCAGCTTCACTCCATTACCGGTAAATACCTGGCTCTCAAATAAAAATTGCAATGCCATAAAACTTACATCCAGTGTGGTGTCGCTTTTTACTTTTTCTTCATCTACTACCATTCTGATCACATACTGCCCGCTATCTTTACTTATTTGAAAAGACATTTTATTCTTTGAATCCTTATAAGTGGTATCTAAGTAATTACCGAATTTTTTCGCATCAGCTTCAGTTACGCTGTCACCTTTGATATAAACCTCCATATTATCATTAATTTTTATTTTTTTGCCGTACTCATTGCATGATGCAAAAAAAATTGTAGAAAACAGCAATAGTATTGTGATATTTACTTTCATTTTTTTAGTTCTTTAAAAAAATTATTATTTCATTTATTCTGATAAATATATGCGATCCCTTTGGTAAGTAAAAATGTATGTTGGACAAATTGATATTTACTCTGCCTCCACGAAAGGGTACGAATAACATGAAAAATTCCGTTACACCACATCCACATCCTCCACCACAGTAACCGCTTTAAAACTTTTATGCTGGTGAAGAAGTGCTACCAGCTCCAGCATATCCTGTTTGCATTTTGCAATTAGTTTTGCATCACGGGGTAGTTTTATTAAAAGCTCCATTAAGTACTGATTGCGGATGCGGTTGATAACAGGTTCGGCAGGACCAACAAGGAATTGGCTGTATTTAATTTTTAATCCATCAGAATAATAATGTGCAGCTTTCTCCACCACTTCTTTCATCTTATGTTTGAAAGT
>JANOJO010000246.1:0-1792 GCA_031418795.1 Bacteroidota bacterium
GTAAGTAGATAAGACCTGAGATAAACATATCATTAAAATTAAAAACTCCTTATCTGATAAAAACCCGGAGAGTGTGGAATATAAAAACGGGCTTGCCATTTCATTCAGCAGGTTGGGTGACATTTACATAGCAGAAGGAAATATGGAAGAGGCTTTGAACTGCTATAAAGAAGATATGAAAATTACAAAGTCCTTATCTGATAAAAACCCGGAGAATGTGGAATATAAAAACAGTCTTGCCATTTCATTCAGCAGGTTGGGAAACATTTACAAAGCAGAAGGAAATAGGGAAGAGGCTTTGAACTGCTATAAGGAATACAATAAAATTGAAAAGTATTTATCTGATAAAAACCCGGAGAATGTGGAATATAAAAACGGGCTTGCCATTTCATTCAGCCAGTTGGGTGACATTTACAAAGCAGAAGGAAATAGGGATGAGGCTTTGAACTGCTATAAAGAATTCAATAAAATTGAAAAGTCCTTATCTGATAATAACCCCGGGAATATGGAATATAAAAACGGGCTTGCCATTTCATTCAGCCAGTTGGGTGACATTTATATAGCAGAAGGAAATAGGAAAGAGGCTTTGAACTGCTATAAAGAAGATATGAAAATTACAAAGTCCTTATCTGATAAAAACCCGGAGAATGTGGAATATAAAAACAGTCTTGCCATTTCATACAGCAAGTTGGGTGACATTTACAAAGCAGAAGGAAATACGGAAGAGGCTTTGAATTGCTATAAAGAATACAATATCATTGAAAAATCCTTATCTGATAAAAACCCTGAGAATGTGGAATATAAAAACAATCTTGCCGTTTCCTATACAAACCTTGCCGGTATTTCAACGGATGACAATGAGAAAAAAGATTATTATTTGCTCGCTAAAGAAATCTGGGAAAGGCTGACGGTGAAAGTGCCACAAAATATTGAATATAAAAATAATCTACAATGGGTAAATGATGTTCTACAGGACCTGTAGTTTTAATTCTTTATCAGATCACAGGTCTTTTCAAAAATTTCATCGGATATAGAATGCATTTCTCCATGAATGTCGGCTTTCAACCAGTCGCCGGAGGGTCAGCCCTGAAGCTTAATACCCCTCTTCTTTATATAAGCATGCCACAAAATCATAGCTGCGATTGTGCGGTAAGGCCGCCAGGGCTCTGCAATTTTCAGCATCTCTTCTTTACTGATGTCCTTTGTTAATTGTTTTACTTCTTTTAAACTGTTCACTAAGGCAATATCTCCCAATGGAAATAAATCTGTTCTTTGGAGGGCATGCATCAGAAACACATCGATTGTCCAGTGCCCGATACCTTTAATCTTTATCATTTGTTCTCTTACTTCTTCATTACTGAGTAAGGAAAGTTTTTTTAATTGAAGTCTTTTTGATTTTACAGCAGTGGCCAATTCTCTTGCGTAAATAATTTTTTGCCGGCTGAAATAACAGGACTTTAATTCACTATCGCTAAGAGCAAGAATTTTAGAAGGAGTTACAAAACCAATCTTTTGTTTTAATTTTTTAAAAGCAGCATAAGCAGATGCTAAAGAGACCTGCTGTTCAAGTATTGTAAGTATTAATGTTTGAAAAGTGGCAGGCCTTGTCCACATCGGAGGATAACCATACTGTTTTATAACAGATTTTAAATCCCGATCGTTTTTTGAAAGTTTATCACAAATCAAATAAAAATTTGCCGGAGAAAATTGCTGTATCGTTTCTTTCATTCCAGTTCCTGCCGTTGTGTTATTTAATTTTTCCAAACCTGTCCAAAAACTTTTTGAAGTGTTG
>JANOJO010000247.1:0-1830 GCA_031418795.1 Bacteroidota bacterium
GATTGCTGGGCGATAGATGATTTTTTTAAAAATCATAAAACACACCCTGATGCGGCTACGGCCAGTGCTGATGCTGTGATGCATGGTACAGATGTTGATTGCGGTACCGCAGCTTTTTTATCATTGGTAGATGCAGTGAAAAGAGGCTTAATAAAAGAAGAACAAATTGATGTAAGCGTAAAAAGATTATTTACGATCCGTTATCGTTTGGGAATGTTTGACCCCGTGAGTGAAGTAAAATATGCACAAACTCCATTAAGTGTTTTGGAAAGTGAACCGCATAAAGCACATGCTTTAAAAATGGCGCAGCAAAGTATTGTGTTGTTAAAGAATGAGAACAAAACCCTCCCTTTAAGTAAAAAAATAAAAAAGATTGCCGTAGTTGGCCCAAATGCAGATAACAGAATTGCAGTGCTTGGAAATTATAACGGTACTCCATCAGAAATTGTAACAGTATTGGATGGTATAAAAAAGAAATTAGGAAACGATGTGGAAGTAGTTTATGAAAAGGCTTTGAATTTTACCAATGATACCCTGCTTGCTTATGCAGATGTAAACAATCAATATTCTTTTGAAGGCAAACAGGGATTTAAATCAGAGTATTTTAATAATGCAGAGTTAAAAGGCGAAGCGATTGTACAAACAGAAAATAACCTCGGCCATTTCTGGCAAGAGGGTGAAGCAGTGGTTGGAAATATAAGAGCCAATAATTTTTCTGCCCGATATACAACAAACTATACTGCTGATAAAGACGGTGAGATAACTTTTGAAATAGAAGCCGATGATGGGTATAAAATTTTTGTAAACGATAAAGAAATTTATAACGCATGGGTTCGCAACCGCTGGGGTGCAAGAAATTTCAGACAACCAATTGTAAAAGGTCAGCAATATAAAATAGTAGTGGAATACTGGCAGGGCGAAGGCAAAGGCAATGTAAGATTGCGGACCGGGAATTTTGAACGGTTTAAAATGGATGCATTTATTAATCGGATTAAAGATGCTGATGCCATTATATATGTTGGCGGTATATCACCACAACTGGAAGGCGAAGAAATGCGGGTTGATTTTCCCGGCTTTAATGGCGGCGACCGTACTTCTATTTTATTACCAAAAATACAGACAGAAGCAATGAAGACTTTGCAAAGCACCGGCAAGCCGGTTGTATTTGTAATGATGACAGGCAGTGCTCTTGCAATTCCCTGGGAAAATGAAAATATTCCTGCAATTGTAAATGCATGGTATGGCGGGCAAAGTGCCGGCACCGCAGTGGCTGATGTTTTGTTTGGTGATTACAATCCGGCAGGAAGATTGCCGGTAACATTTTATAAAAGCGACAGCGATTTGCCAGGTTTCAGCGATTATTCAATGACAGGAAGGACTTATCGCTACTTTACAGGTGAAGCATTATATCCTTTTGGCTATGGATTAAGTTATACCACTTTTAAATATGATATGCTGAACTCAGCTTCGGCAATTGCCAAAGAGAAAAAACTTTCACTAACTGTTCGTGTAACAAATATAGGAAAGGTGGATGGTGAAGAAGTAGTACAGTTGTTTGTAAGTAACCGGAATAAAAATTTTAAATCGCCATTGAGAGCATTGAAAGGTTTTCAGCGTCTAAACCTGAAAGCAGGTGAAAGCAAATTGGTGAAATTTGAATTATCCCCCGGTGATTTGTCTTTTGTAAATGATAAAGGAGAATTGAAACAGACGACAGGTAAAATTGAAATCAGCGTTGGTGGTGGTCAGGCGGGAGTAAAAAATAAAACAACATCCGGCGTTTTAACTAAGATGATAAATATTTTATAATGAAAAAAATCATAATCACGG
>JANOJO010000248.1:0-7459 GCA_031418795.1 Bacteroidota bacterium
AATTTGTATTTCTTCTAAATCTTTAATAGAACCATTTGCAGCTTCATATCTTGATATATTTTCGGTAAGGGCTTTCATAAATCTTTTTGCATGTTGCGGAGTAAAAATTATTCTTGACTTTACTTTACTCTTGGGTGTACCAGGCATCACATTTACAAAATCAATTACAAACTCAGCATGTGAATGTGTAATGATAGCAAGATTGGCATAAGAGCCTTCGGCTACTTCTTCAGATATTTCAATATTTAGCTGGTTGGGTTGTTGTTGCTGTTGATCCATTTTTATTATTTGAGGTTGCAAGATAAAATAAAAAAGAGCTGTATCGAACAGCTCTTTCTGTAAAGTATTTTTATTGATTTAGCGTGGTCCCAGGTATGTTAGAGTTTGAGTCCATTCCCTTGATGTAGCCGGGTTAAAAACACCTCCGGGATTATTATAACCCCATTGCACAAAGAAAGTTTTTGTTGCCGGTTCATACCGGGAAGTAAAACTTGAATTCATGGTATAAAAAGTAACAGCACCCGGCGCTACATTTTGAACTGTAACTGCGTTGGTGGAAGTGTTTACCGTAAATTCAGGTTCCTGCAATCCAAAATATGCTAACCCACCATTAAGTATTGCGGGTGCACAAAACACACCGGCAAGTGGCCAAAACAATTTTACTTTATTTGGCCCGGTTGTATGAAATTCAATTGTTGTTGATGAACCTGTATAACCCGGATTTGCAGTTGGATGATAGTTGGTCCAGTCGCAGCGGTATTTACCATCCCACTGATTTTTTGCACTTATTTCAACACCTAAACGGCTTTTTTCATCATTAATAACAGCGCCTGGAGTTTCGGCAATCTGAAATCCTAATCCAACTCTGCCGGCTGTAATTAAATTCGAAGGATTCAGATTGATTTTTATAAATTCAACAAACTCTCCCGGATCAAAAGTAACAGTCCAGTACTGGCCATCAAAAGGATTTGATGGATCAACAGTATATAAATTTCTTGGCAGCTCCACAACTGCACCTGATGTAGGATCTGCTATCAAAGCATTCTGATGCTTGATTTTTATTACCTGAGTACTATTCAGTTCTGCAGCGCTGGCAGCATCTCTTCTTATTTCAAGAACTCTTAATGAAACCAAACCCGGAGAAAGATCAAGTGCAATGGTTTTCATGGGGCCAAATTCTGCATCAGGTAATTTAAAAATAGTTTTTGCTTTTGATACCTGTTGAGGAAAAGGTTCATCATTCTTTTCGCAGGAAACGATTAGGAATGATACCAAAGAAATGAAAAGGAGTTGTTGTAAAACTTTTCTCATAATAATATTTATTTTCAGTTAGAGTGGCAGAGCTAAAGTTAAGCAAATATTGTTTCCAAAAACAAAAGCGGGATAAAAATACTGCACTTTTTTTTGTAGCAATATTACTAAACGAAGTAGTCTGAATAGTTTATGACAAAACAAGCAGGAAAGTAGTTTACAAACCCGCAAAATATTTTTACTGCTATGATGGAATTTACAATAAAAATTAAATTGAAAAGGGGCTTTCAATCAAAGCCCCTTTTCAAAAAAATATAACCTAAAATAATTACCTCGGTCCGATATAGGTCAGAACATTTGTCCACTCCCTTGTAGTAGCAGGGTTAAAGACTGGCCCGGCAGAATAATTGTATCCATACTTGAGGGATATTTTTTTGGTAGTTGGTTCGTACCTTGAATCATAACCCGCAGCAGCATTAATAGTAGTATAAAAAGTAACAGCACCTGAAAAAGAGTTAACGCATGTTACTTTATTAGTTGTCTCATCAATTATATAAGCAGGTTCCTGAGCACCAAATGCTGTCAGGGTACCACCACTGATAATTGGCCCGTAATATCCTCCAAAATTTGGTACAAACTGTTTTACACTATTAGAACCTGTTGTATGAAGTTCTACTTCAATGTTGGTTCCAGTATAACCAGGATTAGCTGCTGGATGATAAAATAGGAAATCAAGCCTGTATTTACCATCATATTTATTCTGTGCCAGGAAACCGAGAACTGTTTCTTTAAGATCGCCATTTATAATTGCGCCACCTGCATCCTGAATTTTTAGAGGGATTGCATATTGGTTAGTAAAGCTGAACAAACTTCTTTTAACACGTAATTTTATAGGCTTAGAATATTCGCCTGCAGCGAAAGATACAGTCCATGTTGTTCCAACTTTAGTAACACCAGGCGTAAGTATGGAATAAAAATTATCTGGTAAAGCAATATAGCTTTTACCAGCAGCTCTATTATACCTAGCCCTTACAGAATCATCCTGGTTTAATGTAACAGTTATAGCCTTATTCAATTCTCCACTATTTGGAGCATCTCGTCTGATTTCTGTTACAACAAGATCAAGATCAGATGCTGAAGGGGCAAATGCATATACTGCGCCACCAAGGCCATCAGCACCATCTGTAAGGATTTTTACAAGTGTCTGGCCTGCTCCGTCCAGAGAAGAAGTATTCTTATCACATGAAGTGAAAAGTACTGATGACGAAAGCAGCAGAAGACTTGCAATTAAAAAATTATTTTTTTTCATATAAAAACTTTTATCATTTAGAATAGGATCATTTTACTTTAAAAAAAAATTATGGCTTATCCCACCATACTCTTGAACTCATAACATCACCACCGGTCAGGTTTGCAACAGCTGCTGTTACACCCACCTCATTCAGGCTATATTCAGCAAGTCCGTAAACATATCTGCGTGGTATTTGTCCACCAACATTTGTCGCATGTATCGTAGGTACCAAAGTTGGATAGCCTGTTCTTCTCCACTCAAACCAACCCTGCGAACCGTTAGGATAAGCAGCAAGCCAGCGTTGTTCTGCAATTCTTCTTAATTCAACACCAGCGCCATAGGATACATTAGCATGAGTCATATAAGAGTTGTAATTAGCAAGATTATAAACGCCCCACTGTTCCCATGATGCTTTGATAGCATCAGCATACAAAGTTGCAGCAGTTGGCCCTGTACCTATCCAGCCTCTTTGTTTTGCTTCAGCATAAGCTAATAAAACTGTAGATGCGTTCATAAGTGCCGCAGGAGAATTTGACTGCCTGTTACTTGAATTAAGAATCAGCGCCCAATTAGGATTTGAATTACCAAATGCAACAGCAAGTGGTCTTGTTAATCCATAAGGAAAGCCAATATTAGAAGATCCAAAAACAGCAAGCCTGTTGTCACCGGGAGTAGTAAGTATATTATCTGCTACATCACTCATTGCAAAGTCAAGACGACCATCATACAAATTAAACCACGGGTTTTTAAATGCGCCACCGGGATAAGCAATAATTACATTGTCTGCATTGGTAGTGATAATACCACCACTTGCAGCAACAGCGGCGGCGGCTTCGGTTGCACCTTTTGCTGCATCAGCTTTAGAAATCCTGACTGCCATTACCAGTCGAATCGAGTTTGCAAATTTTTTCCACCTGGTAATATCTCCGCTAAAAAGAATATCACCTTTTACAGTGGCACCACCATCAAACTGTGCAACAGCCTGTGTCAATTCTTTAAAAAGATCAGTATAAACATCTTGCTGTTTGTCATAGTTAGGTCTGTCCCCTTTTAATGCTCCGCTATAAGGAATATCGCCCCAATTATCAGTTATCCACCAAAAGATGTAAGCCTGAAGAATACGGGCAACAGCAATCTGGTTTGCATTTGAACCATTAGACAGCACTTTATCTTTTGTAATAGCATCTGTATTATTAATGATGATATTTTCCAGATCATATAACGCTCCGCTATAGTTACCAGAAAATTCTAACTGGGGAATAGCATAAAGTGAAGTTTCTGTATATTGTGTTTCAGAAAAATACTGACAATAAAGACCCGCTCTTGCAGAAGCGGCATACCCACCTATTCCTGCCAAAACATTAGTAAGTAATGCAGATGTAATTGGAGTTGTGGTAAGATCAGGGTTATTATTTATGTCCCCAAAATCTTTAATTTTCTCACATCCCGGAGTAGCAAAGATTAATGGTAACCCCAACACTGCGGCGGTGATGTATTTTATTAAAATCCTTTTCATGTTTTATAAATTTTGTTGTGAGTGTATTGTTTTAGAAACCAACTTTTAGATTAACACCTAAAGAACGGGTTCCTGGCGCCTGACCATCCTCTCCATAAACTGATGATATTTCACCCGGATCAAAATCCCTGTTTGGTGTATATATCAACCAGGGGTTTCTTGCAACAATTGAGAAAGTAGCATTTTGTACCACCTTTCCAATACTACCCAACTTGTTTACAGGAATACGATAACCAAGACTTACTTCACGCATTTTTACATAAGTAAGTTCATAAATACTCATTTCAGAAATACTTGCTGTTCTGAACTGGTGATGATAAGTTTGAGCATCCACATACATATCAACAGGCGTACGGCCATCAGCAGAAGAAACACCCACTACATGTACACCGCCACCATTGCTTACAGGATCACGTGAAGGAATACCCTTGTCATTCAACTCTGCAGTACGGGCAGTCAGTCCTGAGAAAGAACCCCAGAAATCAGAAAGTGAAAAATATTTTCCGCCTTTCTGAAAGTCAATATTGATATTAACTATAAAATCTTTGTAACTAAACTGATTTAAAAATCCACCTGTATAATCAGGTAATACACTTCCAAATTGAATAGGAGCATCTGTCCTAACAAACAATCCGGTTGCAGGATTTATCATTTGAAGACCCTCATTACTGCCGGTTACAGCATCGTATTTGTTTCTTTTAACAGCATAACCTACCATTTGACCCCAGGGTTTGCCTGGATAATTGGCTGTAAATGCACTTGAAGAACCAGAGAAAGCGCCTGCTGATATAACAATCCTGTCAATACCCGGAGCAATTTCCACTACTTCGTTTTGAGTTGTATAGCTGAAATTAATATTCGTGTTCCAGCCAAAATTCTTTCCTTTAATATTTACAGTATTTAATTGTACCTGTATGCCCTCACGTTCTGCTTTACCTACATTGATAAGTTTGCTGGTAAAACCACTGGTTCCTGTAATAGCTACACCAATTGGCTCATCAGTTCTTTCTTCATCATAATAAGTGATATCTGTAGTTATTCTGCTTTTCAGGAAACGTAATTCAATACCAAATTCAAGGGTAGAGTTTGTAGCGCCTTTCAAAGTAGGAGAAATTAATTGGTTAGGTGTACCCATTAAAAAGTTACCATTCCACTGATCGGCACCTACTCCATAAGAAAAGCCAAGTGCATAAGCGCCGAGTGAAGTTGGAACCTGACCCCAGCTTGTTCTTATTTTACCATAATTAAGGAAAGGAAGTGTGTTCTTTATTAAATCGCTGAATACAAAACTACCGCCAAATGATTTGTACAATATTCTGTTATCCGTTGGGTATAAAGTAGAGAACCAGTCGTTGCGGAGTGTGGCTTCCAGGAACAAATAGTTTTTATAACCAACATCTGCACGGCCAAATACTGAACGAACCTGTGATTCAACCCGGCCATTACCAAATGTAATGGTGCTAACTGAGTTGTTTAATGATAAAAGATCAGGAACATTCAATCCATCACGGGTACTAAGTGATAAAGATTTTGATTGATTTTTTCTCCAGCTTGCACCTATATTTGCATTCAATGCAAAATCGCCCCATTTATTATTATATCCTGATACCAATTCAAAATTATCTTCTTTAGCAAAACTGCTGCTTGTTCCGTAGCCGGCTTTTATACTTACATTGTTTACTGCAGAACCGTCTGTATTTCTTGGGTCAAGGGCAGAAGAACTATATCCCTCTGAAAAACCCGTTACATTGTTTTTACGTACACTTAAAGCCACATTGAAATGGCTGTTCATTTTATAATTAAATGTAAGATCGCCAAACATCCTGTCCCTTCTGCTCATTCCACCAACGTTATCGAAATAATCATAAAAATTGAACCAATACTGACCAGAATAGAAAGCAATTGGGTTGGCATAAGCGCCTGGGTTCAGGTGATTCCAGCTTGGTAATAAATTACCCGGTGCCCTCAAACCTCTCAATTCTTTAATGATATTCAAATCAAGGTTACGGTGAAACCAGGAGTTAAAAGACCCGGTAGAACTATTTGCATAACCGTCGTTAAACTCACCTTCCAATATCTGTGTTACATAATTAAAATTTGTTGACACAGTAAAATGTGAACTGAGATCAAATCTTATTCCTGTATTAAACGTGTGTTTTTGCTGTTCAGAATTTGGCTCAAGACCTTTAATTTTTAAATAGGTATAAGAAGATCTTACAGAATATCCTTCACCCGCTTTGGAAAAATTGATATTGTTATTTGTTGTTACACCAGTACCATAAAAATCACGGATATTATCCGGTTGCGGTGTCAATTTTGCTGTTTGAAAAGAATATTTATGGCCTGGGTACCATGCATACCAGGGAATATAATCCTGGCCTACCATGCGTGGACCCCAGCTTGCATCATCAGTATAATCATGGTAATATTTACCATCTAATGCCTGCCATTCTGTTGGCATTCCCGGCTGATAATCGAAGCGGATTAAATCTGCAGCGGCGCCACCTGTATAATCGTTTTGGTATTTTGGTAAAATATAAATTTTGTCAACTCTTAAACCCGTGTTCACTTCTAAGCCTATGCCTTTTCTTACACGACTTTTCTTTGTAGTAATTACAATGGCGCCACCAGATGCTCTGTCGCCAAAAATAGCAGTAGCAGCTACACCTTGTAATACGGATACATCTTCAATATCATCAGGATTTACATCCTGGCTATTTATTGGTGTACCGTCAACAACATATAGAACAGCACCACTGGATGCACCAGCCACACCTACTTCACCACGAAGACGAACACCTCCAGTTTGGCCAAGTTTTAAATATGATTGCTCCCTTAATTGCAAACCGGCAATTTTACCTGCAAGGGCTGAGTTAAGGTTTTGCTGACGAATCGTGTTCAATTGTTCAGCGTTTACATTTTGAGAAGTGTAAGAAACATTTCTTGATGCCCTTTTAATGTTAAAGGCAGTAGTAACAACTACTTCAGACAGATTACCACCTGATGCTGAAGGAGCCATTGTTACATTCACATTGTTGGTTGCACCAACAGAAATTTCGCGGTTGTCAAATCCTACTGAAGTAATAACTAAAGTAGCATCGGCAGGAACATTTCTTAAAATGAACCTTCCGTCTGCATCCGCAGTTGCACCGTTTTTAGTGCCTTTTAAAGTTACTGAAGCAAATGGAACTGGTTTGCCGTTCGCATCAGTTACAGCGCCGGTTACTATCCGGTTTTGGGCAAATACCATGACAGAGCACAGTATTGCAGTCACTAGCAGTGATACAATTTTTCTCATGTGGAGATCAATTTTTGATTAATAAATACTTGATTTTGAAAGAATAAAACTCATTTTCAGGGGTAAGGGTTGTTAATATAGACAGCATGTTTTTTAAAAATGC
>JANOJO010000249.1:0-4361 GCA_031418795.1 Bacteroidota bacterium
TGTTATAGTTAATGGAACTTGCGGAGCTTTAACTTCAAGCACTGCGACATTAACTGTAAATTCTTTGCCGGCCATAACATCTCATCCAACCAGCCAGGCTGTTTGTGCAGGCACTAATGTTACATTCAGTGTAACAGCAACCGGCACTGGTATTACTTATCAATGGCGCAAAGCTGGAGTAAATATTGGCGGAGCCATTTCATCTTCATATACTATTACAGGAGTAGCGGCAGGTGATGTTGGAAATTATGATGTAGTGATCAGCGGTATTTGTACGCCATCAGTTACATCAAATATTGCAGCGTTATCAATAATTCCATCGCCGGCTATAACTGTTCATCCGGCAAGCCAGACTGTTTTTGTAGGAACTAATGTAACATTCAACGTAACTGCAACCGGTGCCGGATTAACTTATCAATGGAGAAAAGCAGGGGTGAATATTACAGGAGCAACCAGCAGCAGCTATACTATTACCAATGTAGCGCTTACTGATGCGGGTAGTTTTGATGTAGTTGTAACAGGAACATGTCCGCCTGCAGTAAATTCCAATGCGGCAGTTTTAACTGTAAATACTATTGCGATCACTACACAACCGGCAAATCAGTCAGCTTGTGTGGGTGCAAATGCCACATTCAGTATTGTAGTAAGCGGAAGCAATCCTACTTATCAATGGCAGGTAAGTACCGGGGGAGGACCATTTACCAATATTGCTGGGGCAACCAGCTCAACACTTGCTTTAACCGGAGTTACACAATCTATGAATGGAAACCAGTATCGTTGTGTAGTCAGCGGAAGTCTAAATTCAACTGCTGCAACACTTACAGTTAATCCATTGCCGGTAGTATCATTGATTCTGCCATTCGATACACTTTATCAGAATTCTCCAATACAAACTTTAACAGGTGGTACGCCTGCAGGAGCAACTGGTGTGTACTCTGGTAGTGGAGTTGGCGGAGGTGTCATTAATCCGGGTGCATTTGCATTGGGTAACTATATAATTAATTACAGGTTTACAGATGGCAACGGATGTTCTGCTTCTGCTACTGATGTATTTACTATCATTCCAAAAGCAGACAAGGTAAATTTATTTCCTAATCCTGCAGTTAATGGACAAGTAACTATAGTTGTTGCACCTGAACTTGTTGGCGGCAAGGCAACCGTTTATAATGATGAAGGCCAAAAAGTTTCAGATTGGATTGTCAGCGGACGGCAGACTGTTTATCGTTTTAAATGGGCTGCTGGCCATTACACTTTAGTTTTTGTAAAAGGTTCAGTGGAGGTTACAAAACAATTAATAATAGTAAGGTGATTATTGAATATCGTTTATCAGATACCGGTCATTTAATAATGGCCGGTATTTTTTTTATTCATACCGGAAAGGAATAAATAAATCATCTGCTGTCAGTTGAACTTCTGTTAATCCCAGGCTATGTTCATTATGCACCAGGCCCATACTGGAAATAAATGTAAGAAAGAGTTGCTTGCGGGTTTTTGTTTCCTGTTTAAACGAAAAAATTTTATGCTGCAATGCGGCTGCATATTTTTTATCTATACTGAATTTATTTTCATAAAATTTTATTTCGCACAGGTTGATGCAGTTGTCTCTTCTGTCAATCACTAAATCAATTTGTACACCGCCGGTATTATTTTTACTTCGCCAGATGCTGGCTTCAGTATGAATGCCCTGTATGCCCATTGCAATTTTCAATGCTGTTAAATGTTTGAGACAGGTGGTTTCAAATGCAAAACCACTCCAGCTTTTCCAGGACGGCGTATCGCTTAGCCGCTGCCATGTGCCTTTGGCGCCTGTGCGGTTATGTTCCATAAATTTCAGGTAGAACAAAGAGAAAGCATCGGTGAGTTTATAAATAGTGTCTTTTGTTTTTTTGCCAAAAGGAATGTAAGGAGTAATAAATCCCGCAGATGAAAGTTCTTCCAGTAATAAGGTTGTACTGCCGCCCGATTGCAGTTTGCCTGTTTTTATCAATTGATTTCTGGTAAGACCCATTGGTTTTGCGGCTAACATTCTTATTATTTTTATATGCCGTTCTGCTTCATCAAACAGCGCTTTGTATAAATCAGTAAACTCATTGAACAAAAATCCGTTTTTAGAGAAACATGCTTTGTCAATTATTTGCGCTGCACTCATACCTGGCTTTGCTTCGTTCAGATAGTGCGGTATGCCGCCGAGCGCCATGTTCAATTGTATAATTTGGTAACGGTTCAGTTTTACTTTTCTGCTTTGTAAAAACAATTCTGTTTCTGCAAGTGTAAAAGGCTGCAAAACTATTTTACGGGTAATGCGGTTGTGCAGTCCGCCTTTGTTGCGGATTACATTTTGAATCATCCATCCTGCAGCCGATCCGCAGATGACGACAATAAGATTATGCTGGTTTACGGCCCAGGTGTTCCAGAAATTTTCAAAAGCGGCTAAAAAATTTGATTTGGATGATTGCATCCAGGGAAATTCATCTAAGAACACAACCGTTCTTTTCCGTAATTTCTTTTTTAATAAACCTTCTAATAGTTCAAATGCTGCAAACCAATCGGCAGGTACAGGCAGCGGGGTTTTATGATTGAGTTGTTTGGAAAGTTCATGCGTAAATTTTTCCAATTGTACTTCGGTGGTTACATGATGAATGCCGGAATACTCAAAACAAATGGAGGGCTTTAAATAGTTGCGCAGCAGATAAGTTTTGCCTACCCTGCGGCGGCCATATACGGCTACCAGTTCGGCAATTGTGCTTTCTGAAATTTCGTCCAGCAAAGCTTTTTCAGCATCACGGCCTATCAGTATATGCGTATCCATGCTAAATAATTGTAAGCCAAAACTAATAAAATAAATGAGATTTGGCTCAGGATTGCAAAATCATCTTCAGCCAAATGCGGCAAGGATTATAAGATTTGGCTGAAGATTGAGGGAAGTGAAACTATTTACTGAGCCATATCACCCGGTTCAGATTTTTCTTCAAGATGTGGTTCATTCAACTCCACCACATGTGTCCGTTTCTTTTTTGTCCGGCTGCGCATGGTCATGTTCAGCATTTCAACACCAAATGAAAATGCCCTGCCGAAGTAGATATAGTTTAGTATAAAAACAAACTGCGTACTTATTGTCAACTGCTTTCAATTATTACAATACTTTCTTAGGTAATTTATCTTCTCCTTCCTGATAATGTTCGTGAGTGGTCACTGGTTTAATATTTCGGTTCATACGCATTTGAAAAACACTAACCAGCATTGAAAACGCCATGGAGAAATAAATATATCCTTTAGGAATTTCGATACCAAAGCCTTCGCTTACCAATGCAAACCCTATCAGTAATAAAAATGATAGTGCCAGCATTTTAAATGCCGGATGTTTGTTTACAAAATTACTGATGGGTTCCGCAGCTACTAACATAATTAAAACAGTAACAATTACAGCAACATACATGATCCATATTTCTTTAACCATTCCTATTGCTGTAATAATCGAATCAATTGAAAAAACAAGATCCATTATTAAAATCTGAAAAATTACCTGGGCAAATGTTGCTGCTTTAACGTTTTTGGTTTTGTCACCCTGTTCCCCTTCCATTTTATGGTATATTTCAGCAGAGCTTTTATACAATAAAAACAACCCTCCTAATATCAATATCAAATCTTTGGCTGATATACCCTGATTAAAAACTGTAAATAAATCATCGTTTAATTTCAATATCACTGCCAGCATTGCCAATAATGCCAACCGTAAAACCATTGCCAGTATCAAGCCATAAAATCTTGCCTTTTTTTGTTGATCTGCCGGTAATTTATTGGCTAAAATGGATATGAAAATTACATTGTCTATTCCTAAAACAACTTCTAAGCCTATTAGTGTTAAAAGTGAAATAATAATTTGATAGTCCATAACAGGTTTATTTAATTAATAATTTTTTTGATGAATTGATTTACAAATATTTTTCACTATCCCCGGTCCTTCATAAATAAAACCTGTCCACACCTGAACCAACGATGCGCCTGCCTCTATTTTTTCTAATGCATCTGTGCCTGTAAATATTCCACCGCTTGCAATCACCGGGATTTCTCCTTTAGTTTTTTCACAAATATATTTTATAATCGCAGTTGATTTTTCTTTCAGTGGTAAACCGCTTAAACCTCCTGCTCCGATAGTCGTGAGTCGTGAGTCGTGAGTCATGAGTCCGGAGCGACCTATAGTTGTATTTGTCGCTACGAGTCCATCTAATTTTATTTCCAATGCAAGATCAACTACATTATCAATCTGCTCCTGTGTAAGATCAGGCGCTATTTTTAATAACACAGGTTTGGCTTTTGCTTTACCATTATTTATCATTTGCAGATGCATCAGAATTTTTCGC
>JANOJO010000250.1:0-29290 GCA_031418795.1 Bacteroidota bacterium
ATCCACTGCCGGTTGTTGGATAATTGGAAGAATTGCTGCGGCCGGCAATGATGAGATTGCCTGCCCCATCAACCACCAGGCTATGCGGCTGATCATCACCTGAGCCACCAAGATAAGTAGCATACAAACGGTTTGTACCGTTAGCAGATAATTTGATTATTCCCATATCAGAACCTGAAGTGCCCACACCACCACCCCATATAGTTTGATATGCACCAAGCGATACCGGAAAACCAGAACCGGGTGAAAGTACAATGCCACCGCCAAAAAAACTTCCATCGGGGCCATAAGTTGCAGTATAGCCCCAGTTGCTGCTTTGGCTTCCTGAAAAAGAACAGAAAATAAGTGTGGGATCAATAACAAGAACTTCTTTATCGTTATAATTTTTTATATCAAATCTTAATTCATTTCCTGTTAAAATATATTTACAGGAAACCGGCCTGCGTTGATTGTTTTCAATCTGGTAAGTAAAAGGATCCAACTCCCGCACATCGCCAACAGAAGTTTTAATAACCAGCTCTTTATTTTTTATTTCTAATTTATCTGCGCCGGAATATTTTAAAACTATTTTACTTATATCTGCACCGGGTTTTACAATCAGGTCATACTTCATGCTGCCACTCTCTGTATAATACCGCACATCTACATTGGGATAAATATTTTTTACCGTCACTCCCTGGAAAATTTTACAGTTGGATGCCCACTTTGTTTGATCATCACCTAAAAAATAATTGTTGTAATAACTCAGCGGCTTATCAGGAATAATTTCAAAATCTGGAGATGCGTTTTTAAAATCCACAGCATACGCATGAGAACGAACTATAAAAGGTTTTGCTTTATCTCCTGTATGATAGCTATGGCCATTGGCTATTTCCTGAATTTGTTTCAGGTCTTGTTCGTTATGCTGAAGTACAGTAAACCCTGCTGATCGGATAAAAAAGGAGCCGGCAGGAACTTCGGTTTTGAATTTTACCCGACTATCCCACTGACCTTTATTTTCAATAAACTCAATATTGGCCAACTGAGCCTGTAGTGCAGTGGTGAAAAAGAGTAAGCTAAGGGTTATGTAGTTTTTCCGGATCAATGTTTTAATTTATCTAATGTAACTAAAAAGAGTAAAATTAGTTTTAAAACTTGTGTTAAGAAATTTTGCTCCAGGCTGTTTTGCCTTCCTGTACCTGAAGATAGTTCTTAGTCTGCAAATTTTCTGCCGAAATCAGTTCTGGATCCTGTTCCATTAAATCAAATACAAAATTCTTTGCTATTTCCAGCAATGGCCTGTCTTGGACAATGCTTGCCAGCCTGAAGTTTAATACCCCACTTTGCCTTGTGCCTTCAATATCACCCGGCCCCCGCATATCCAAATCTTTTTCTGCAATGATGAATCCATCGTTGGTGGATGTCATTATTTTCATTCGTTCTCTTGCAATATTTCCAATGCCTGTAGCGGTAAGCAGAATACAATAACTTTTTTCAGCGCCCCTGCCCACCCTGCCTCTTAGCTGATGCAATTGTGACAACCCAAATTTTTCTGAACTCTCAATCACCATCACTGAAGCATTAGCCACATCTACACCAACTTCAATCACAGTAGTAGAAACCATTATTTGTGTTTCTCCGTTTACAAATCGCTGCATATTCGTTTTTTTTTGCTCAGCTTTTTGACGGCCATGTAACATACTTATCCAGTATTTTGGTTCGGGAAACCAGGCTTTCACGTTTTCGTAACCCTTCATCAGGTTTTCGTAATCAAGTTTATCACTTTCATCTATTAATGGAAAAATAATATATACCTGACGGCCTTTTGCAATTTCCTCTTTTAAAAAATCCATCACTTTATGCCGGTTGGTTTCAAACCGGTGAACTGTAGTTACCGGTTGCCTTCCGGGTGGCATTTCATTTATCACACTATAATCAAGGTCGCCATAAGCCGTCATGGCCAGTGTACGGGGAATTGGCGTTGCCGTCATTACTAAAATATGCGGCGGTACATCATTTTTTTCCCAAAGCTTTGCCCGCTGCGCCACACCAAATTTGTGTTGTTCATCCACAATTGCCAATCCTAAGTTTTTAAACTGAACTTCTTTTTCAATAACGGCATGAGTGCCTATTAATATATGTAAGGAACCTTCTTTTAGTTTTTCCTGAATCAGTTTTCTTGCAGCAGTTTTTGTAGAGCCGGTTAAAAGTGCAACTTCCACAGGCATTTTATCCAATAACAAAGAAATGTTTTTAAAATGCTGCTGTGCCAGTACTTCGGTTGGCGCCATCAGGCAACATTGAAAACCATTGTCAGCTGCAATGAGCATGGTGAGTAATGCAACAATTGTTTTCCCGCTTCCCACATCGCCTTGTAAAAGGCGGTTCATTTGTTTGCCTGTAGCCGTATCAGTTCTTATTTCCTTAATTACTCTTTTTTGTGCGCCGGTCAGTTCAAAAGGAAGATGGTTATTATAAAATGTATTGAAGTAATCTCCAACTTTACCAAACACCGCACCTTTCGAATAACGATGCCGTTTTGCTTTCAACCTTGCCATACGCAACTGTGCCATAAAGAGTTCTTCAAATTTCAAACGCTTTACCGCATCATCATATTCATTATTATTTGCAGGAAAATGAATTTGTAAAAAAGATTTATAACGTTTTACCAAATTCAATTTGTTTAAAACAGGAGCCGGAAGATTTTCGGGTAAATCTTTTTCGCTTATTAATTTCATCAGCGTTTCGGTAAGTTTCCCAAGCTGCCTGCCGCCAAGTGCTTTTGATCTTAATTTTTCTGTGGTAGGGTAAATGGGTTCAAGTAAAGATTTGCCAGCTAAATTTTCTGAAGTAAAAATTTCCATTTCCGGATGCACAATCTGTGGCTGACCCATGAAAAAACTTACTTTTCCAAAAACTAAATATTGCTGACCGGGCTGTAAATATTTTTGCAACCAGCTTACTCCCTGAAACCAGGCTAATTCCAGAAAACCGGTTTTATCTTTCAATTGAGCAACGATTCGTTTTCCATATTTCATTCCAACCGTTTCCAAATTGAGCAAGGTGCCGGCTACCTGTATATATTCAGTAGTTTGATTTATCTCACTTATCAGGTTCACTTTTGTTTTATCAACATGTCTGTTGGGGAAATGATGAAGCAAATCATTAAAAGTAAAAATGCTTAATTCTTTTTTAAGCAAATCGGCTCTTTGCGGGCCGACGCCTTTCAGGTATTCTATCGGGCTGGATAATATGCTGGCGATTGCTGGTATAATTCCGGTTTCAAACAAAAGTACAATTCCGGTTTGAACACAAATATTTTTAATAGGACAGACAAATAAGAATTGAGAAGCCTTGTAATGCCCGGATTATTTTTTATTTTCACAAAAGAAATTTTATCCTGTAAAGACCTGCATCCATGAACAACCAATTTTACCTGCTTCAATCCAATCTTAATTTTTCTGACTTTAAGTATCCCTTACTTTTTTACGTTACAGCATTTGTATTGACACTTATCTTTATTCCACCTGTGATTGTGATGGTAAAAAGATTTAAACTTTTTGACCGTCCCAATGCAAGGAAAGAACATACAGTACCTACACCTACCTTCGGTGGCATATCAATATTTGCCGGCACATTTGGCACATTGATATTCTGGTTTCTGTTTTCGCAGTCAGTTCAATTCAATAATCATCCCTCTGTCATTGCATTTTATTTATCCATTACTATTCTTTTAGGTGTAGGTATAATGGATGATCTGAAAGACTTAGCCGCACGGTACAAATTAGTGATTGAAGCGGGGCTTGCAACTTTGCTTGCTGTTTCAGGAATAAGAATAACAAGTTTAGGAGGATTATTTGGGATTTATGAATTGCACATCATTGCACAATATACCATCACAGTAATTACCATTGTTGGAATTACAAATGCTTTTAATTTAATTGACGGTATTGATGGACTGGCAGGCGGATTGGGTTTTATGAGCCTGATAACTCTTGGAATTTTTTTAACCCTCAGCAAAGATCTCAGTTATGCGATGATTGCATTTGCACTGGCGGGAGCCATGCTGGGATTTCTTTATTTTAATTTCAATCCAGCAAGAATTTTTATGGGCGATACTGGTTCTCTTATACTGGGCTTTGTTGTTTCTGTACTCTGTGTGCATTTGATGAAAATAAATGCATTGCGGCCTGTTCCGGTTGTACCTGATATTAATGTCTTCACATTGGGCATTGTATTAATTCCGGTATTTGATACGCTGCGTGTATTTGGTGCCAGGCTTTGGAAAGGACGTTCTCCATTCTCTGCTGATAAAACACATATTCATCATTTAATAACCAACGAAGGATTCAGTCATGGATTTGCTGCGCGGATTATTTGCATACTGCATGGCTTTATTCTCATACTTGTTTACTGGATGAAAAACATGGCTGCCGAAATTCAGTTACTGATTCTTGCAGGCACTATGGTTTTATTTATTTATTTATTAAAAAACACAGGCCTGCTTAAAAAAATAATAAAACCCGGCAAGTCTGTTGCACAAGTAGAATAATATTTATTATCAATTTACAACAAGGCTCTGTCTAAATGTACATAGCCACCATCAACATGTATCAACTGACCGGTGGTATGGCTTGAAACAGGTGATAAAAGAAACGCCACCATATTGGCAATTTCTTCTGCTGTTGTCATTCGTTTTTCAAAAGGAATTTTTTCAGTAATGCTTTGCAATTTTTCTTCAGGATTAGATAATGTCTGAATCCATTTTTCATATAAAGGAGTAAAACATTCTGCAACAATCACTGCATTCACCCTGATATTATATTTTAATAACTCAACTGCCCACTCTCTTGTTAAAGCATTTCTTGCTCCGTTGGCTGCAGCATAGCCTGATGTATTTCCCTGGCCGGTTTCCGCAGTTTTAGAACCAATATTTACAACAGAGCCTTTTGATTTTTTTAATTCAGGCAAAGCATGATGCATCATCAAATAATAATGCACTGCATTTTTATGATAGCTTTCAACGAATTTTTCATAGCTACCAGTTTCTAATCCTACGCCATCATTTACACCGGCGTTGTTTACCAATCCATCTACTCTTCCAAATTTTTCAATAACAGCTTTTATTGCTTTCTCACTTTCATCGGGGTTAGATAATTCTGCTTCCACCTGCCACGCTTTACCACCTTTATTAATAATATCATCTAGAGCTTTTTGATTATCGGCCTGACTGCGACCTATAATTGCAACAACTGCTCCTTCCGCCGCTAATACTTCTGCGATACCTAATCCAATTCCTTTAGCGCCACCTGTTACAATGATTACTTTGTTTTGTAATTGAAGATTCATCTATTGATAATTTACATTGTTATTCAAAAAATATTGGGGCTAAAGCCCGCCGCTAATCTTTTTTCATTTGCCCCCAGCATGAATGCTGGGGTTATAAAGAATAGGCTACTACATTTTGTTTGGATATTCCCAACCCATCAATACCCAACTCCACCACATCACCGGGTTTTAGATACACTGGTGGATTCATACCCAACCCAACTCCATGTGGTGTGCCGGTGCTGATAATATCTCCTGGCAACAATGTCATAAATCTACTTACATAAGAAACAACATGCGGAATGTTGAAAATAAAATCTGATGTATTTCCATTTTGCATCATCAAATCATTTACAGATAACCACAAACGGAGATTATGCGGGTCAGTCACTTCATCTTTTGTAACAAGATAAGGGCCAACTGGTGCAAACGTATCACAACCCTTTCCTTTATCCCATGTGCCACCACGTTCCAATTGAAATTCCCTTTCACTTACATCATTATGCAGGCAATACCCAGCTACAAAATCCATCGCATTTTCTTCAGCCACATAAGAAGCTTTTTTACCAATGACCAAAGCAAGCTCAACCTCCCAATCTGTTTTTTCAGAATCTTTTGGAATAATAATATTATCAAAAGGCCCGCATAATGCCGTTGTTGATTTTAAAAATATAACCGGCTCTGTTGGCAAAGCCATATTGGATTCTTTTGCATGGCTGGCATAATTTAAACCAATACAAACAATTTTTGACGGCCGGGCTACCGGAGATTCAAATTGAGCAGCGGAAAATTCAACAACTGGTAAACCTGCTACTAACTGATTTATATTTTCCTGAAAAGAAGTAAAATCATTTTCAAAAAACGATTCGTTGTAATCTGTTGCAACAGATGAAGCATCATGGTGCTTGCCGGCAATGCAAACACCGGGTTTTACTTTGCTATTTTCTCTAAATCGAAATAGTTTCATTTTAGCCTCCCCAAGCCCCTCCAAAGGAGGGGTTTTAGTTTACAATTATTTGTAGAATTTTATTTTTTCCAAATTCTAATTATATTCTTCCTTAATCTTTTTATTACCGAATTAAAAGACTCTTCAAAAGTCCCTCCTTCGGAGGGATTTAGGGAGGCCTTAATTGTTTAAGGTTACAAATCCACCATCAATATTATAATTATTGCCTGTAATAAAAGCGGCTTCATCACTACAGAGGTATAAAGCCAATGCAGCAATTTCTTCAGGTGTGCCCATTCTTCCTATTGGTTGTGTTTTAGATAATTTTTCAAACATCTCTTTTTCTTTACCCGGATATGTTTTTTTTAAAAACCCATCTACAAATGGTGTATGCACTCTTGCCGGTGAAATACAATTGCACCGGATATTATTTTGCAAATAATCTTTGGCCACACTCAGTGTCATGGCATGAATAGCTCCTTTGCTCGTACTGTATGCAAAGCGGTCTGGTATGCCAACAAAAGCTGCAATAGAACATAAATTAATAATTGCGCCACAACTATTTTTTTTCATCAATGGTATGGCTGCGTAAATACAATTGTAAGCGCCTTTTACATTTACATTAAATATTTTTTCAAAATCTGCGGTGCCGGTATTTTCTACATTGCCTACATGAGCAATGCCGGCATTGTTTATTAATATATCAGTATTACCAATCTTATTAAATGTACTTACAACAATAGATTGGTCTGATATGTCGCAGGAATATGCAGCGGCATTACCATTCTGTTCATTAATTTCTTTTACAACGGTGGCAGCGGCTTCTTCATTCAATTCTATTATATGTACAGTAGCTCCCTGTTTTGCAAAAAGCAGTGCAATGGCTTTTCCAATACCACTTCCTCCCCCGGTAATTACTGCTGATTTATTCTTTAAGCTAAACATGCATTTATTTTTTACAACTGCAATGTCTGTAATCTAATTATTTTTTACAATAAAACTTTAAGAAGTAAATTATATACATCCCGAATTTCACATACCGGAACCCACCCCCTTCGAATATTTCTTATCCGTAAATTTTTCCGCCCCTTTCCGAAAGAGTCCGGAGTCCTTCGGACCGGAGGAGGGGATAAAGAACCCGAAATTTGTAAACCAAATTAACCCAGTCAATAAAAAAATTAAATGCAGGAACCATTTTATATAACACTTCAAAGTAAATGCCGGGGAAAATCAGCAACATTTTTACAACATACCTGCTCCATTACCTGCTGCAGTTGTGTTTTTAAAATCGAGATGGTATGATTGCCTCCTTCATTTCCCAATGCTGAAACACCATACATAAATGTCCTTCCCATAAATGTAAAATCTGCACCGCAGGCCATCGCCCTTGCCACATCAGGGCCTGAACGAAGACCACTATCTATCATGATTTTTATTTTCGCTTTGTATTTTTCAACGATTGGCATGAGTGATTTGATGGAAGACTGACCGGCGTCTAATTGTCTGCCGCCATGATTGGAAACAATGATTCCATCCAGTCCTATCCGTATTGCCATCTCTGTATCTTCTGGCGAAGCAACTCCTTTTAATACAAGCTTACCCTTCCACATATCACGGATTGGTGCAATCTTTTCTTCATTCAACCGGCCTGAAAAAGTTTTGTTCATATACGCACCAAGCTGTTTCATATTCAGGCCTTTTGGCATATAAGGTTTCATGTTTGCAAAAGCGGGTTGACCATTCAACAAAGTTTTTAATGCCCATTCCGGTTTGCCCATTATCTGTAAAATATTCCTAAGAGTCATTCTGGGTGGCATAGCTAAACCATTTCTTATATCACGGGGCCGGTAGCCAAAACTTGGTACATCACATAGAATAACAAGAACAGGACAATGAGCTGCTTCTGCTCTTTTAATAATGCTATCCCTTATTTCATTTTCAGCCGGATGATATAGTTGAAACCATGCACGGCCTTCAGTTAGTTCACTTATTCTTTCAATGCTTGAAGTAGTAACAGTACTTAATATAAATGGAATGTTATGTGCAAATGCTGCTTTTGCAAGAATCTCGGGAGAATTTGGCCATATCAGACCCTGCAGACCAACCGGTGAAATTCCAAACGGAGCATCATACACATGACCAAACAATTCGGTTTTCATATCTGAACCGGTATGTTTGGCAAGATAATAAGGCTGCAATTCAACCTGCCTTAACTCAGCAGTATTTTTATGCAGGTTTACATCTTCATTGCAACCGCCGTCAAGATATTCAAAAGCAAATCTTGGAATTTTTTTCTTAGCCTTTTTAATGAGGTCATCTATTGAAGGGTAAGCTGTGTTATACTGCAATTTCATCGGTAATATATTTTATAATACGATATAAACTAAAAACTGAATTTAAATTGTTGTGTTATGGACAACAGAATACAATTTCAAACCAATAATATCTGAATGTAAATCTTTATTGTTCCAATGAGGATGAATAGCCATGGCTGCACCCAATGCGGAAGCCTGCGGTATGGATGCTGCATAAACTTCAATATCAGGAAATGCTTCGGATAGCAGGTGCATGTAAATAGGGTTCTGACTAAAACCGCCATCCACAAAAATTCTTTTTACATCTGTTCCCCGTCCGACCGGGCCATCCGTGTGGGCCTTCAAAACAATATTTGTACTCCTCACCTGCTGTTCCATAATATCTGCAATCAACCGGTGATAAGCTTCCTCATAATTTTTGAAACTGTCTAAATCTCTTTTTGCAAATTTTGATTGCCCTATCATAGCGCTGTCTTTTACTCTCTGCGAAGAAGCGGTTCGTATTTTAAATTTTTTCAGCAGTTCGAAATCGGCTTTTACTTTTTGATAATAATCCGCACCTGTTTTAAAATGCTCACTCAATCTTTTTATTTGTTGCTCATGCTCATAACCTGCAAACAATCTTGAGGCTTTTACCGGATTGCCCTGGTAAGAAAGATAACAAAGGCAATCCTGGTGCAATTCATAATCAGAAAGTAAACTATGATTAAAAGGATTTAAACTAATACACCATGTACCGGTTGATAATAAAATAAATGGTTCGGTGAAGGATGATAAATAAGGAATCAATGCTGCCGAACTATCGTGTAAACCTGCGCCAACCGGAATATTCTCATCAGTTGTACCTGCTATTCCTGTACAATCTTTAAGTGCCGGAAATTTTTCTAAAATCCCTTCCTGTTTTACCCATGAATGATAATTGTTGTGCTGAAAATGCCAGAGGTTGGTATGGCAGCCAACACTTGTAATATCTGTATTTACTTTTCCGCAAATAACATAACTGAGATACTGCGGCAGGTGTAAAGCATATTTTATTTTTACAAAATCTTCAGGCTTTTCATATTTGAGACGGTACAATTGCATACCTGAATTTAAATTGCCCAGAACAGGAGAAGCAGTTTGTTTGGCAACCAAACTTTCGCCGCCGTATTTTTTATAAAACTGTTGTTGTAGTTTTTTAGAATATGGTTTCAGATAATTGTAGAGTGGCAAAAAGGCTTTTCCATCCTTATCAAGGTAAACAAAGCTGGCACCGTAACCGGAAAAATTAACGGCTTTAATTTTAAAACGCTTATCAGCGAGTATGGTTTCAAAAGATTCTTTCAGCCAGTTTGTTAGTTCATCCACATTCTCGCAGGGGAAATCATCTTCATCTTTTAATTCTTCCAGCTGCCGGCTTACTTCATGAACAATTTTATACTGCTCATCAAACAACAATATTTTTTTGTTGGTTTTGCCTGCATCAAAGATTGCTATGACAGGTATCCTTGCCATTAAAGTCCGGTTGCAATAGTTTTCGTTCCTCTTTCTTTAGTTAATTGTTCTCTTAGTTTTTCTTCTCTGTAAAATTGCAAAGGGTTAATTGCTCCGCCGCTTCTTAATCTTGCTTCGGCTGCTATGCTTCTTACATCGGTGCGGAAAGTATTTTGTAAAATTTCCTGTGCAGCCACCACATCGTTTGCATCCTGAGCCGCATTCAGTTTTTTTCTGTCAACCATCAAAGCATGTGTATACGCCAGCATGATAGCGTCAACTGACTGCAGCAAATCTTCCAGCGGATCTTTTACATTATGTGATGCATCAATCATCCAGCCCAAATCATTTGCATGGTTCATTCCTCTTTCATCCATGCCTTCCACTAATTCATTAAAAATTAAAAATAGCTGGTAAGGCTTCATACTTCCAACAGTTAAATCATCATCGCCGTATTTACTGTCGTTGAAATGAAAGCCGCCGAGTTTTTGTTCCATTAATAATAAAGAAACGATTTGCTCAATATTGGCATTGGGTAAATGATGGCCAAGGTCAACCAATGTAAATGCTTTTGGTCCGAGTTTGTTTGCATATAAAAGTGATTGTCCCCAATCGCCAACCGCCATTGAATAAAAATTGGGTTCATAAGCTTTATACTCAACAAACACTTTCCAACCGGCGGGTAATGCCGCATATATTTCATGCAAACCTTCTAATGTATTTTGAAAAGCTTTTCTAAAATTTAATTGTCCGGGGAAACAACTTCCATCGCTTAACCAAACAGTAAGTGCCTGCGAACCTAATTCAACGCCATGTTTTATTACTTCAATATTGTGTTCAATAGCTTGCTTACGAATTGCCTTGTTTACATTTTGCAGTGAACCAAATTTATAAGTCAGTGCCTGATTAGGCTGGTCCTGGAATGTATTGGAATTAACCGCATCAAATTTTAGATTTAAATCAGTTGCTAATTTTTTTATGGCTGCATAATCCTCAGGAATATCCCAGGGAATATGCAAAGAGATAGCGCCGCTTGACTGATTTAATGAATGAAGCAAACCTACATCTTCCATTTTTTGTTCGAGGTTGCCGGGTTCGCCGGGTCCGGGAAAACGACCGAAACGAGTGCCACCCGTTCCGAGTGCCCATGATGGAATGGCTACCTGGAAGTCAATAAGTTTTTTAATTATTGCTTCAGCATTTTCTATTTCACCATTGAAGTATGAAAATCGTTGCTGGTGTTTTGATAAATGTTTATCGTTATGTATTTGGATTTGCTTTTTATCGATTCTCATATAGCTTTATAAAAAATTAATTATTCAAAGTTCTAAGTTACAGGTTCCTTTTTATTCATTTAAAAACCCACCCCGATTCACTTTAGTTCAAAATTCTTTCATTTCGCCCCTCCAAGGAGGGGATGAACTCTTCATGTGCATTGCTTAATCAACCTGTTTTGAAATAATTTGGGTAGCTAAATATGCTGAATAGAATTCCTATTGTACAAGAGTGCCCTTCGCATTGTTCTGGGTAAACTGCAACAAAAGTTCAACCTCCCTGCCGGCAGTCAGGGAACAAAAGTTGGTAACAAAAATCCAACTATGTACTGTAAAGAACCTACTAAATAAAGAATGAATAATTGGCCTAAGTTCCTCCGCCAATTGGCGGAGACAGGGGGCCGGTTACCTATAAAACCCCATCGCCACTCCGCCATCAACATTCAATGCATTACCAGTTGATTTATTCAGCAAGCCGCCTACAAAAGCGAAACATGCATTGGCAATATCTTCAGGTAAAATTATTTCATTCAACAAAGTTCGCTTTGCATAGTAAGCAGGCAACTCATCCACCGTGATGCCATACGCTTTTGCACGGCCCTCGGCCCAACCGCCTGCCCATATATTTGAATCGGATATTACAGCATCAGGGTTAACCGTATTCACTCTTATTTTATCGGCACCCAATTCAGTTGCCATTAATCTTGTAAGATGTGCCTGCGCTGCTTTGGCAGAACCATAACCGGGATTGTTCGGACCAGCAACCACTGCATTTTTAGAAACAATATTTACAATATCGCCGCCCATATTTTGCTTGCGCATTATTTCAATTCCTTTTTTAGAAACAAGAAACTGACCTTTTACTAAAATATCATAGAGCTTGTCCCACTCTTCAATGGAATGTTCGGTAATAGATTTTGAAATGCTGATGCCTGCATTGTTTATTATTATGTCCACTCCGCCAAATGCTAATGATGTTTCATCGAATGCAGATTCAATCGTTGCTGCGTTTGTTACATTCAATAAGGTGCTGCTGATTGCATCTTTGCCAAATTGTTTTACAAATTCTTCCTTTGTGCTATTGAGTCTTTCTTCATTAATATCATTAATGATTACACATGCTCCTTCTTCTGCAAATTTTTTAGCAATTGCTTTTCCAATACCACCGGCGCTGCCTGTTACTAATGCAATGCGGCCACTTAATGATTTTGGTTTTGGCATTCGTTGAAGTTTTGCTTCTTCTAATAACCAGTATTCAATATTAAATGCTTCCTGTCTTGGTAAAGATGTGTATTCAGAAACAGCCTCAGCGCCACGCATTACATTGATGGCATTTATATAAAACTCTGCCGCTACTCTTGCTGTTTGTTTGTCTTTTGCGAAAGTGAACATGCCCACACCCGGGTAAAGAATAACTACAGGGTTTGCATCACGGATAGCCGGGCTGTTTGGGTGTTTGCAGGTGTTATAATAATATGCATACATTTTTCTGTATGCTTCAAACTGCGGTTGTAATTTTTCTTTTACTGCTTTTACATCGCTGATATCTTCCTGTGGAGTTAAGTTAACTACCAGTGGAGAAATTTTTATACGAAGAAAATGGTCAGGGCAACTGGTGCCTAACGGAGCCAGTTTATCCAAATCATTTGAATTCGTGAATTGTAAAACTCTGTCATCATCTGTAAAATGTCCAATCATCCTGGCCCCCCTGCCTCCGCCTGTCGGCGTCAGGTTCTTAGAAACATCACTACCGGAACAAAGGCCTCGTAATATTGGCGCTAAGGATGCAGCTTTTGCAAGTCTTTCGTTCTTTGGTAATGATTGTATTTTTTGGCCACCGAAAATTTCTTTTTTCTTTCCGTAGTTATCTTCTAAGTATTGTGCACATCGTTCAATTACTTCCAGTGTGTTTACATAACTTTCATAAGCAGTATCACCCCAGGTAAATAAACCATGTGAACCGAGCATGATACCGCGGATGCCTGGATTTTCATCAAGGCATTGTTTTAACTGCAATCCTAAATCGAAGCCGGGTTTTTGCCAACCTACCCAACCGATTGTTCCATTAAATAATTCCTGCGTAATTTTTTTACCATCTTTTGCTGCTGCAATAGCTATCGCCGCATCGGGATGCAGGTGGTCAATATGTTTGAATGGAAGAAACCCATGCAGTGGTGTATCAATGCTTGGAGCTTTTGATGCTAAATCATAAATGCAATGATTGAAGAGTTCGACCATTTCATCTTCATGCTGAATGCCACGGTAAACATTTTTCAAAC
This sequence comes from Bacteroidota bacterium, assembly GCA_031418795.1. Taxonomy (GTDB): domain Bacteria; phylum Bacteroidota; class Bacteroidia; order Chitinophagales; family Chitinophagaceae; genus VBAS01. The sequence goes on from JANOJO010000250.1 coordinate 13,595, forward strand.
TTCTTAACCGGTCAACATACAATGCAGCCAGGCCATTTCTTTTCATGGTGCCCAAATCGCCACCGCTCCCTTTTACCCACATGATTTCTGTTTCTTTTCCTGTCAATGGGTCTTTGGCATTTGCTTTACAGGAGGTATTTCCTCCTCCGTAATTTGTTAATCGCAAATCGGCTCCCAATAAATTGGAACGATAAACTAATAAAGCTACTTCATCGCCAGCCAGGGAGGCTGCTGTTGCATCATCCCATAAGTAGCATACATGTTTGTAAGTTTTCGCTCCAATTTTTGATGGGGTGGTTTTTGTTTTGTCTTTTGTTAATGTATCCATTTAATATTTTTTTAAAAAAACTTTTGATTCTGTTTTTTGTTTCACCTGTTGACATACTTCACGTTTTAGTTCATTAATTTTTTATTTGATTGAATTACCATAACCAACGATTAATACCGATAAAATGATAGTTATAATTCCAAGTATGATTGTCGTTATTGTTTTTTTGTTTACCCCTTTCCACTCTTTCAGTATAAGTCCCCACATGTTTGCAACAAGAATAATAAAAGACATATGCAGAATCCAGGAACTCGGGCCATTACCTAATTTACTTTCTCCCATGCCATAAAAAAAGAATTGAAGGAACCAGGTAGTACCTGCCAGCGCTGCAAACAGATAATTGAAACGTAATGGTGTTTTTTTGTTTGTATAATCACCGAATGTTTTGTTCCGTGCATTCAGGATCATACACCAGATAAAATTGGTAGTTAATCCTCCCCATAAAAGAACAACATAAATAACATTGTTGCGGTATAAAAACTCACCTTCGCCGGGATTGATTGTTTTCCATGCTTCATTAGCTACATGGCCAATAGACTGACCTGCTTCCAACCCGAAATTGAAACAGGCGCTGAGCACACCGGAAACTATTGAAACAAACATACCAAGAGCAAACTTGTATTCCGGTCTTACTTCCATTCCATGCGGATCCGTACCTGCAGCTTTTATTTGCTTTTCTTTCATCATACCTGCTTTCCCGCAAATAATGATACCAATGATACAAACAAGAAGACCCGCTAAGACAATCAAGCCCCAATTGGAGCTCACCATTGCATTAAATGTATCCTTATCTGCTACAGGATAAAAATTATAATAAATGGAAGGTATCAGTGAACCGAATACCATACAAAGGCCAAGAATGATACTGCTGCCTAATGAAACACCAAGGTAACGGACACCTAAGCCGTATGTTAATCCGCCGATACCCCATAATACCCCGAACATGTAAGTAATGGCGAGTGTAGAAAATGATGTTCCTTTAATAATTTCTGCAAAGCCGGGAATCGTTAACCAGGCTGCAAGTGGTGGCATGATCAACCATGAGAATATACCACCGACTATCCAATAACTTTCCCAGTGCCAGCCCTTTACTTTTTTATATGGGATATAAAAACTTCCTGACGCAAAACCACCGATAAAGTGAAAAATAACTCCTAATATGACTTGCATTCGTTGATTTTTATTATGTAAATAATGCTAAGAGATATAAAAATAAAATATGACAGCAGCACTTCCGTCATGTGCTGTCATGTAATGCAAACAGTGCAGGACAGTAAGTTTATGGCATATAAAAAACTTCTTTCAGCGGAGTGGAAACAGGTGAATTGTCATCATTGCTTTCCATAATATCTTTCATGTAAGCCCACCATTTTTTCATGATGGGTAAATGAGGAAGTTCATTCAGTTTAGTTGAATCAGGTATTTTTAATGAACCGAATAAAAATCCGGTTGGTTCATCCAGGAAAATAGAATACTCCTGCACCCCTTTTTCTTTCAGCAGGGCAGAAAGTTCGGGCCATATTTCATCATGGCGTTTTTTGTATTCGGCTTCCTGACCTTTAAACAATTTCATTTTGAAGGCGACTCTTTCCATCTGTAAAAATTTTATTTTCCAGTAAATAATTTTTTATACCTCATCATTGCTTCTACAAAATAATAATCGGCATAAGTAAGCGGCACATCCACTTCTGTTTTATTGGGAAAATGCCCCACTCCATGCTGTAAGATAAAACCTCCGTTTGTACCAGCCGCAGCTTTATAAGTTTCTCCTGATAATGTTTTTAAAATAGTTTCTGAAACCTTCATGTATTTATCAGCAGTTTTTTTATCAACATAACCACTAAGCTCAATCAATGCCGAAGCCATGATTGATGCAGCCGAAACATCCCGCAATGTATTGGGAATACCTGGAGCATTAAAATCCCAGTATGGAATTTTATCAGCCGGCAGATTCGGATGATTCAACAGGAAGTCAGCAATTTTTTTTGCCTGTTCAAGATAACGGTTGTCTTTGGTTTCCCTGTATGTTTCGGTAAATCCATAAAGACCCCATGCCTGCCCCCTTGCCCATGCAGATTCATCAGCCGCACCTTGTGCTGTTCTTTTTTGTTTTACAGTTCCGGTTTCGCTGTCATAATTTAAAACATGATAAGAACTATTATCTGGTCGAAAATGATTTTTCATCGTTGTATTGGCATGTGTAACCGCAATTTTATAAAATGAAGAATCGCCGCTTACTCTTGTTGCCCAAAACAATAATTTAAGATTCATCATATTATCAATGATTACTAAATAGTCGCCGGATTTTGAATCCCATGATTTGATACAACCTGTTTTTGGATTGAAGCGGGTTGATAGTGATTTTGCACTGGTTAATAAAATCTTTTTGTATTCAGGTTTTGATGCTATGCGTTCAGCATTGCCAAAACTGCAATACATCATAAAACCCAAATCATGTGTACCTGTATTAAGTTTTTCTTTTTCCAGCACTTTCATAATCCGGATAGCTTCTTTATACAAACTGCTGTCTTTTGTTTGTTCAAACAGGAATAATAAAGTGCCGGGGTAAAAACCACTGCACCACCATTCTGAAATACTGAATTCATATTTCCCGGTAGTTGGAAAAAAAGTTTTGGGAAATTTTTCCGGCGGAAGTTGTGTTGATAAAAATTTGTATTGCGCTGCAGCATCCATAAAATTTCTATAAAAAGACTGAACAAGTTTCTTATCCGGTTTAAAAGAATTGTTAACCTGTCCAATACAATCCTCCTGCAGAAGCAGGATTCCAAAATTAATTGCAACGGCCAAATAGATTTTATGCATGTATTATTTTTTCGGTTTCCATTCTAATACTTTTATCATTTGCGGAGGTACATTTGTTATTCCTTCGCTGTCTGCCTGCTCCACTTTTTGAACAAATAAATTTAAAATCTTTTTATCTCTCCAAAGTTCTGTATCATAAGTTGGTTCCCATGAACCAACCTTATCATTCATTAAATCGCTTATCTCCCATTTATTTTTTTCAATATTATTATTAATAGCAATTGAAATTTTATTACCCCGCTCTTCATCCCGGAAAATTAAAGCCAGTTTATTTTGCCATGCAATTATCTGCGGCCTTGAAATCGGGATTCGTTTTGTTCCCATTCCACTTAAACTAAAAACAGTTTTGCGAAAATCAAGTTTATTTACATTCCACTCACTGCTATTTTTATAAATAATATGATACTGCGGAACTGAATCATTATTGTTCCGCCAGTAAGTTGCAATATATGGATTGCCATATTCATCAGCACACATTGATGTCTGATTTATCAATTCACTGTTTTGAGAAATTTTACAGGCATATTCTGCCGTAGCAGCATTAATTGGTAAATTATATTTCTCACCCGTTGATTTTTTCCATGTCAATCCGCCGTCATCAGATTTTGCGTAGCACATATCATGGTTGCTTGCCACATCAGGGCTTTCTCTCCATACCCATGAAAGATGAATCACTCCTTTTCCATCTACACAAGCCTGCCAGTAGGCATTACGTTTATTTTCCCCATCGATTAAATTATCATACAGTTGTATCCATCTGCCTGTATTTATATCATACCTGTTAATAACAAGATTACCCTGGCCGGTACCACCGTCCCGGTAAAGAAACAACAATCCGCCTCCTGGTAATTTATAAAATTCAGGGTAGGAAATTTTTTGTTCATTCAAACCGGTCATTTTTATTTTATCAGTTAATTCTAATGAACCGGGTGCGATGCTTTTACAATAATTCAAAGAGTTATTATGATGATCCCAGGATATGTGCAGATATCCATCGCTATCTGCCATAATACTTATACTATTATGTGCATCGGCAACATTTCCTTTATAAGGTGTTTGTTTCAATATCCAATTACCGGTTCCGGTTTTTCGTTTACCCAGCACAACAAACTTATCCTGATTATAAAAAGCTATGAACTGTGTATCCCTGAATGTAACCAATGAATTTTTCCTGAACACAACTGTATTAATTGAATTAGCAGCCCATCCTTCATTTACATTTGTGAATCTGATATTTCCGGATTGTGCAAATGAACTGATAGCCGGAATAAAAAATAATATTACTAAACGGTAATCTCTCATTCTTCATTATTCGGCGATTAAAATACTAAAGTTCCCGGTTTAAAACAGCAGCTTTAAAAAGTTTTCAAGGAAAAGAAAACTGTTTTATCTTTCCGGGTAATACGTTTTCACGAAGTTTTGTGTTATGAAAAAGAATGAACTGTTTCAATTTATCAATATTGATTACCTGTCGGCAACGCCAAAGTATATGCAGCTTGCCAATTCAGTAATCAAAGCAATCAGTGAAGAAAAGATTGGCAAAGATGAACTGCTGCCCTCCATTAATGAACTGAGTTTTGAATTTGAAATTTCGAGGGATACGGCGGAGAAAGGGTATAAACATTTAAAACAAATGGGTATATTAGGTTCGGTGCCGGGTAAAGGATATTTTGTAAAATCAACCGAAGTAAATCAGCCGTTGAAAATATTTTTGTTGTTCAACAAACTGAGTGCACATAAAAAAATAGTGTATGATGCATTTGTAGAAACGATGGGTGGGTTGGCATCCATTGATTTTTATATTTACAATAATGATTTTGCTTTATTCAAACGGCTTATTCAGAATAATAAAAATGAGTACACACATTATGTTATTATTCCGCATTTCTTAGAGGAGAGTGACAGGATTTATGAACTCCTTAATCAAATACCCCCTGATAAATTACTGATATTAGACAAGCTGACACCTGGTATTAAAGGAAACTATGCAGCCGTGTATGAAAATTTTGAGAAAGATATTTATGAAGCATTGGAACAACTGCGGGAAAATCTCAGTAAGTATCACACCATAAAAATAATTTTCCCTGAATACACTTATCATCCTGAAGAAATTCTGAAAGGGTTTAACCGGTTTTGCCGGCAATATACTTTTACCGCTAAGGTGGTACATGATATAAGCAAAGAGCCCATAAAAGAAGGCGAAGTTTTTATCAACCTGATGGAAGCGGACCTGGTGATTCTTATTGAAAAAATTCTTACTACAAAATTAAAAGTGGGAAAACATGTGGGAGTGATTTCTTATAACGAAACGCCACTGAAAAAAATAATTCTGAATGGCATCACCACTATCTCCACCGATTTTGAATTTATGGGAAAAAAAGCTGCTGAACTTATACTTACTAATTCAACAGGACATTTTGAAGCGCCGTTTCATGTGACTAAACGATCGTCACTGTAATTTACTCCACTATATTTATTAATGCGCCAATAGGCTCAATAGTTATTGTAATCACATCTTTGCTTTTCAATGTAAAATTATTTTCCGGCACCAGGCATGTACCTGTCATTAAATAAGCCCCATTGGGAAATGAACATTCCCGGTACAAATATTCCACCAGTTCAGTATGAGTTCTTTTCATCTGGTCAATGGTTGTTGATGCTTTATACATTTTAATATTATTCCTCTCAATCAAAATAGTAATGGCCGTAGGAGCAGGAATTGGTTTTTCTGTTACCAGTACACAAGGCCCGATTGCAGCGCTGCCATCATACATTTTTGCCTGTGGCAGGTAGAGCGGATTTTCACCTTCAATACTCCGGCTGCTCATGTCGTTGCCAATGGTATATCCAACTATTTTACCAGAAGAATTTATTACAAGCGTTAATTCAGGTTCGGGTACATCCCATGTGCTGTCTTTTCTTATTCTTACAAAATCATTATTGCCTACTGCACGTTGCGATGTGGATTTAAAAAAAAGTTCGGGCCTTTCAGCATCATATACTTTATCATAAAAAGTAGCGCCACCGCTTTGTTCACTTTCCTCCATACGGGCCACTTTGCTGCGCAGGTAGGTAACACCGGCTGCCCATATTTCCTGTGAACCGATTGGCGCCAGTATTTTTTGCTGTCTCAACCAGCTGATATCACCAGCCACTTCAAGTAGCAGGATATGATTTTGCAAAAAAGAAAATAAATCATCCCGGTTGATAAGTGTATCCCAATTTTCTATACCTGACAAATAACAATTGCCTGCATGTTCTATAAAGTTTCCGGCTGCAGTTTTATAAAGTTTCATGTAACCCGTTTGTTTTATTTAAAAATAATTTTTCTTTTACCAAATGATGATGAAAAGATATTTTAATCTAAACCCAATTTGTAAAATTGATTTGCATTATTAAAAAAAACTTCGTCCAATTCTTCAATGCGCCATGTTCTGTTAAGAATGGTAGTATCTTCTTTTAACCGGGGATTGCCGGCTCTCTCAAACTCCCAAACATGAATATGAGAATCAATAATCTCTTTCATCTTTTCTTATTGATTGCAGAAAAAAAATTCTTACGCCTTGCAAATTTGTTTCTTTCAGTGTAATGTACTTATTTGACCAAATATTTTTTCAACTTGCCGGGATTTATTTCTTTTAAAGATTTTACTACAATTTCCGCATTCAGTTTTGCACCGTCAATATTGGTATGTGTGTTGTCTGCAGGAAAAAAAAGTTTTACTTTATCGGCTCCCATCTCTTCATATTTTGCTGCTACTAATTCATTCAGGCTGATGAAATATGCTCCTTCCTGCTCTGTAATTTGTTTTGCCCATAACGCATAAGAATCTGAAGAACGATTTACTTTTCCGTCTTTCCATCCGTTTCTTGGAACCAATGAACAGATTATTGGTATTGCTCCTTTTGCTTTTGTTTCTTTTACATACTTACGCATATACCAACCAAAGCTATACACTACTTCTTTTATTTTTCTTATTGGGTTATAAATTTCTGTGCTATCATCTCCAACGCCGCGAATCGTTCCTCTTGCTCTTGCTGTATCATCCAAAGGGCTGGCATCGTTATGCCCAAACTGCATAATGACATAATCTCCTTTCTTTAAGGTTTCTAAAATTTTCGTCCATCTTCCATCGGTGATAAATGTGCGGCTGCTGCGGCCGCCGATGGCATGATTGCGGATGCTTATTTTAGTTGTATCAAAAAAAGGATTAATAACAGTGCCCCAACCCATTTGATTGTTTTTACCGGTGCCATCACCATTTTTTACGGTACTATCACCGATAATATAAAATACCGGCTTCTGCTTTTTAAATATAATGAAGGAAGAAAATAGTATCAATGCAATTGATAAAAGCGTTAATAATTTTTTATGGGAACTCATGTTTTAATTTTTCTGTTTTAAATAATTATTGTTTTAGAAAAGTGATTATTTCTTTACTCATCAATACCTCACCCCCAAACCCCCTCTCTTGCTTCGCTTTGCTCGCAATGACGTGGAGAGGGGGATTAGAATCTCTGCTGGTTAGAGCTACATTTGGAAATAAAATTTTCATTCGAACAGTTATTCGTTTAAGTAATTATTTAATTGCAGCTCTTTCAATAGTCTTATACCTTTTGAAACAGATGCTGCATTTAATCTTGCACCTTCCACATTAGTATGTGTATGGTCGCCGGGGAAAAAATTCTTTACTTCATCCGGGCCTAATACATCATACTTGTCAGCAGTAATGGCATTGAGGTCAATAAAAAAAGCTGCTTCGCTTGCGGCCACTTCCATTGCCCATTTACCAAAATCATTATTTGCTCTTCTGACAATCTTCCCACTTGCAGAATCTCCTTTTATTTTATTATCCCATTGGTTCCGGGGAATCATTGAACAAATAATTGCAGTTGCGCCTTTTGCTTTTGCATCGTTGACAAACTTTTTTAAATACCATCCATAAGTATGCACTGTCTCTACCGTACTGTCTTTCCAGATCAGATCAACTGTTTCATCTCCCGTACCTCTTAATACACCACGGTAGCCGCCTCTTGATGTATCGGGTTTGCTGCCTTCATTATGTCCAAACTGCATAATGACAAAATCGCCGGGTTTTAATGTTGACAATACTTTATCCCATCTTTTTTCTTTTATAAATGTTCTTGTGCTTCTGCCGGCCATGGCCTGGTTGCTGATACTGATTTGTGTAGTGTCTAAAAATTCATTAATCATTTCACCCCAGCCGCATTGGGGACGGTTGTTGTTGCGAACTGTTGAGTCGCCGATGATGTATAATGTTGGTTTTTCTTTTTTTAATAATAGAAAAGAAGTGGTGATGATGAAGATGGAAGAGATGATGAATAATTTTTTATTCATTGTGATGTTTTGATATTAGGATATTGGGATATTAATATAATAATTGTTGAATGCGGAGTTACGATTGCTGAATAGAATTACCCAAAGTACAAGAGTGCGACGCAACGAAAGCTTAATCGGAGTTACATTTGCTGGTAACATAAAAAATTTAAAATTAGCATATAGATTAAAAAATGTTTGCCTGTCAATACCTCACCCCAACCCCTCTCTTGCTTCGCTTTGCCCGCAATGACGGGGAGAGGGGCTTAGAGCCTGAAAGTTGAAATGATTTTATTGAATTCAAGAATCTTATTTGCTTTTTACAATTTGAATATTTGGTTTGGGTGGCATTTTCATTCCATCACCCAAGTAATAACTTGTATGCGGCGGTTGATTGTATGCCACATTCTGCCAGGCAATACTTAACCGATATTGCGGATTATGCATCAGCGTATATAATTTAATATCTGTTGGAATTGTTGTGCTGTAAATACGCAACTCCTTACTGTCTGTAGTACGGCAAATGAGTTCTTCACGCCAGTCGCCAAATAAATCAGCACTGAGACATGGGTTTGCTTTTGTTCCGTTATTGCTTGCACAACCATCATCACGGCCATCAAATAATTTTACCGATGTGCTATTTATGTAATCCCATTTGCTGATGTTGACGCCATTGAGCACTTCGCTGAGTGCATCACCATCCCAATAAATTCCCATATTGCATGGCGGCGTTTTTTCTGCAATCTTATTTCCTTTGTTATCAAACATACCCGTGATGCCTGCGCCAGCCACCCAACATTCATAACCGGGATAACGGGGATCAATATCCAATGCAAGTCCGCGACCGGGACCTTCACCATCTGCGCCAGCTTTGATGGATGCTTTTTTCCAAATCACTTCACCGGTTTTTGCATCACGGAAATTTGCACCTGCATCATCAAACCTCTCCTGTATATCAAAAACTTCAAGACCAGGTCGTGCAGGGTCAAAATCACTTACATGCAATGCATCCCCATGTCCGAGACCGGTGGAGTACAAACCTTTTCCATTATCATCAATCGTCATGGCGCCAAAAACAATTTCATCTTTTCCATCACCATCCACATCTGCAACCGATAAATTATGATTGCCCTGCCCCCGATAACTTCTATTTAATCCACTTGGTTCATCACTATCGAATGTCCAGATTTTTTCTAACTTTTTATTTTTAAAATTATATGCACTCAATACAGATCTGGTATAGTAACCACGTGTCATAATCAAGCTTGGATTTTTTCCATCGAGGTATGCAACACATGCAAGAAACCTATCCATACGATTTCCATAACCATCGCCCCACATAGTTTTTAATTCTTCTGTTGTTGGTTCAAGTTTTCCATGACGTGGTGGCGTATAATCAATTGTTGATAATGCTATACCCGTTAAACCGTCGAACATCGTTAAGTATTCGGGGCCACTTAAAATATAACCTTTATCAGTTCGAAAATCTTTTGTGCTGTCGCCAACTACATTTCCTCTTGCGTCCATAGAGCCATCAGCTGTTTTCATTGCCAGTTCAGCTTTGCCATCTCCATCAAAATCATACACCATGAATTGTGTGTAATGGGCGCCTTCACGGATATTTTTACCCAGATTGATTTCCCATAAAAATGTTCCATCTAATTTATAGCATTGAAAAATGGGCGGGTCAGTAATGCCTGCCTGCGAATTATCTTTTGCTCTTCCCGTTAAGTGAATGACCACTTCATACACGCCATCGCCATCCATATCGCCAACACTTGCATCATTGGCTGAATAACCGGCGGGTGTTTTTAAAGGAATGGATAAATAAGGTTTTGCATTTGCAGCCAGTGTAAATGAGCTTCCGGTTTTTTCTTCTTTACTATTAATAATTGTTTTTACTATATAAGTATTTACTTGATTGGTATCCGCTGATTCATCAGTAAAATTAGTGGCAGTAATGATTGGCTTTTTATTTAACTGAATTGTTTTTTTATTTGTGGTTCTGTATAAATTAAAACTAAGGGTATTGTCTTCGGTGCCGAGCAAACGCCAGGAAACAAAGATTTTTCCGCTACCACTATTGATTGCATGTACGCCACGGGTAAGGTATTCCATTTTGTATTGTGCAAAGGAAGTTGTGGCAACCAAAAGATGGATGATAAAACAAATCTTTTTATATGGCATTATTTATTCTTTAGAAAAGTGAATCGGGATGCCCGCCCGGATGACCCGTTCGGACGGGGAAAAGTACAAGATTAAGGAGTGGGAAGTATCCTGATGTATCCTGTGTTTAGACCTCACCCCCAACCCCCTCTCCAGAGGAGAGGGGGCTTAGAGTCTGATTGTATAATGTTTCTTATTTGTTTGGAAAAGGATTTTTTAACTGGATTATTTTATTAATGAAATTAATTTATCAAACTCTTCTTTACTAATTTTAAAAATGCTTCCGTGTCTTATTCCTTTGGGCAAAGAAACTTTTTCTGAAATATCTGTCCAGTTAATCAAGTCCGTAGATTGAATGGCTCCGTATTTATGGTCGCGGTATTTATCGAAGTAAATAATCCAGTTGTTGTTTAATTTTAAAGTGGTTGGTCCTTCTGCCCAATAGTTTCCAGTGATTGGATTTGATGCTTCGCTGTATCCTTTGTTTATTTTATTGCATGTTGCTATTTTAATACTCTTTTGTGGTGGCAGTCTTGTTTCATCTTTCAGAAACATTATAAATTTTTTTCCATCGGGGACGATGGTGGCATCAATAACATTAAAGCCTTTATCATATAGCATTTTTGTTTTGCTAAATGTTTTAAATTCTTTTGTAAGTGTATAATACATGCGGTGATTGTAGCCGTTTTCAATAACCGTATCCATTTTGTATTTACCGGCAATGGTGGTAGCCCAGTAAATCATGTATTGCTTTTTCTTTTTATCGTAAGTTATTTCAGGCGCCCAGCAGTTTCTTGCACTGTCTTCCTGCATCATAACAGGGATAAATTTTTGTTCGCTCCAGTTAACTAAATCACTGCTGCTTGCATAACCAATTCCTCTTTGATTCCAGCTTACTGTCCATACCATATGAAATAATCCGTCTGTACCACGGATGATGCAGGGGTCTCGCATTAATTTATCTTTTGATACGGTTGGTTTTAAAAAACTGCTGTCGTTTTTTAAGGCTGTCCAATAATATCCATCATGGCTGAATGCAAGGTGCAAACCATCCTGTCCGTTGTTTTTGAAATAAGAAAACATATAAACACTATCGGATGACTGTGCATTTATTATAAAATAAAAAAACAAACTGATTGAACTGAAAAATATTTTAAGCATTTAATCTGATGATTATAATTTTTGTATTTCATCCCATACCCTGCTAAACACCGGTATGCCGTTTACAAGATTATTTCTCCTGCTTTGTAATACCCGTTCACCCGGATAGGTTATTTTTTTTCCAGCATCTGAAACTATAGATTGATGATAGTCTGCAATAATTCCTTCAACTGTATTGGCGATGAGTGAATGGTTTGCCAGCTTCGTTATGTCAATAGCAATAAACACCTGTGATATTTTGTTTTCAATTCCATTTCGGGTAATATCATGCCCCGCCAAACCGCCCGACAAAATAGTAGCGAGTATATCGAGCAATAAAGATAGTCCGGCTCCTTTCCAATAACCAATGGGCAATGCCCGCCTCGATGCAAGAATCTCAGCAGGTATATTTGTCAATTCGCCATCCGTATTATATCCTCCATGCACGGCAAGGTTTTCATTTTTCATAACCGCTGCTTCCATAGCGCCAAAAGAATATTGCGACATAGCCATGTCGAGAACAATTCCTTCATCCTTGTATGGCAACGCCATCACATAAGGATTGTTTCCCAGTCTTGAATCCATTGCACCCCATGCTGGCATCACACCAATTGTATTCGTCCAGCCAATAAAAACAAAACCGGCTTTCGCAGCCTGCCATCCATAAGCGCCGCCACGCATCCAATGATTGGTATTCGACAATGCAATACACCCAATGCCGTATTGCTTTGCCAGTTGCATAACATTTTCAGTTGCATGTACCGCATTGAGTGTACCCGGACCTAAATTTCCATCCCACTGTTCAATGCCGCCAAATTTATGCGTTAGCGTTGGCGTTGCATCAGGCTTTACATAACCAGCCTTAACGTATTTTACAAATACCGGAAAACGGTTGACGCCATGTGTGTAAATGCCATCAACACTATTGGCAGTAAATATTGCCGCACATTCCTGTGCCCGTTGCTGGTTAAATCCAATGCTTTCTAAAATAGCGGTAAAGCGTTGCTGCATTTGCTGCGGTGAAATTAAAATTGTGCTGATGTCAGGCATAAATTAAAATTTGATTATGATTCTTAGTTTATTTATTTAGAAGAATTGCATTAAGATGCAAAATAAAAAAATACTTCATTTCCTCCATCTCATTTGGATAAATCAGAGCCTGTTCTTAACAATGTAACGCCCATCAATCCAATCACCACATCATTGGCAATTGTTTTTAAAACTAAGTTTTTTAATTCTTTGTTTTTATTCAATGGTAAATCAAGAATAGTTGCGGCACCTCCATCAATCATCTTTCCATTATAAGCCTCAATACTATTATCGTAATCAGAAACTATTTTTCCGGTTTTTAAATGTACACGAACCGGTCTTGCAGCATCAATGGTAAATGCAAAACCATCATCCATATAATCCTGCTCGATGGGCCACCATGTTTCGGGGTTCTTTAATAATAAGGTATCTGCCGTGTTATCTGTATAAGAAATTATCACCGCACCATTTACAATTCTCGATTGCATAGGATTAGTGGAACCCGCCATCAAAAAATATGCATGAGATGCTTTTCCTGTTAAAGGAACAATTACTTCTTTCGGATAATTATCCCATTGCGATGTAAATAAAATATTTGATTGCAAAGTATCAGACGGAGTAGAAAAAGAAATTCCCTGCGGAATAGTTATAAGATTTTTTTCACCTGCTGATTTTCTTAATCCTTTATCATTTATATCAGCAGTTTTCAATGGATGAGTCCAGTCACCAATTCCCTGTACAGGCAGTTGTAATGTGGCAATCTTTGGGCGTGGAGAAAGGTATTGATTTTTAAAAATATTTGTCACCTTATCATTGAAAGATTTATTTATATCCACTATCTGCAAATTTTTCACGGGCTGATTTACATTCCAGCTAACAATTTCCTGTTGCACAGTTTTACCATCCCATGAAAAAGAAATTCTATTAGTTCCGGGAATAATATGATTTGCGCCAATATTTATTTGTGTATAAATAGTATTTGGTTGCAGATCTAATGGTTTTACAAATGGATTACCATCTGCATTAACAACAAGACTTCCTTTTATCGTCGAACCGGTATTATTAATTACATTAAACTGTAAATCATTTTTTGATTGTTTAAAAGAAGCTGTTATTTCCACTGGCTCTTTTATATTAAGATTAAGTGGTTCCCACCATATAAAATCATTTTGTTTTACCTGCACAAAAACTAAGTAGCTGCCTTTTGCTGCATTGATAATAGCAGTAAGCCGGTTATTATTTTTTTCTAACTGTTGTAAAATATTCTGAGGGTCGGACACATTTTGAATTGCAGATCCTGGAAACTGAATATCTAATTTATTTCCGTCAATATATTTATCCTTCATCCCAACTGCTGAGCTTTTATCTCCAAGCCATATTATTTTTATTACATATTTATTTTGCAAACCAGCATTTATTTCTATAACCGGCGTTTCAATTGCGTCCTCCACATTTTTCCAAACAATATTTTTTCCATTTACAGTGACAGATTGAATTTTTGTACCATTTGCTTTTACCAGAAATTTCAACTGCATCTTTTTTGCAAAAGCAGGAATGATAGTATAGAAATCTTCTTTACCTTTTCTTTTAAAATCAATTGATATATCGGGCAAACTGATTGATGCATTATTCCATGCAGATGGAAAACCGGGTTTGATAATTAGTTCAGCTTTCAATGCATTTGGTAAAATGCCAAACAATCCTTCTACCAGACTTCTTGCAGTCATGGCAACCGGATCTGCAAAATCACGGTAAGCTTCACCGCGGGCTGCATCGTAAAAAGATATTTGCCCGATATTACCGGGGCTGCCACCGAGATACATAGTGGATAATAATTCACTCTTAAATAAATTAAATCCTTTTTCATTCCGGCCTGCCTGCCAGTTGGCCAATGCCGTGTGCATCACTTCAGCAGTAGCCACATTATTAAGGCTCCAGTCATAAGGCATCCACTTACTGGTGCTGATTGTATAATAGCCATCTTCCAACCCCTTTGCCTTAACAGGTATATGTGGAATATTTTCATCTATATATTTCATACTTTGATATGCCTGGAACGGATTGGGCACATCACTGTCGAGTGTATGGTACAATGTCCATACAGCAGCGTTTGGATGAAGAAGTTTATTACCCAACAAATCTTTAAACTCTGCATAGCTGCCTTTTTCCGGCATCCATAATATTGTGTTTATAGCTTTTAAAATTTTTGCTGCTTCTTTTTCAAAAGGCGTTGCATCTTCACCAATCAGTTTTGCAATAATTGCAGCTTCTTTATTGGCTTTATAATTATAAGCTGAAGTATGGGTAACACTTCCACCACTGTATTGCAATGCATCACTTGCCCAGATGGCTGCGTATGCATCATATAAACCATCATCATCACTATCAAAATTTCTTTTCTCCCATGCAAAGTGGCGTGTAATAACCGGCCACATTTCTTTTGCAAAAATTAAATCACCTGTCCATTTGAAATGACGAAACAATGCATCAATATAAACAAGGTTCATATCATAATGATGCGGACGAAAATCTCCATTCGGATTGCGGCTGATATATCCACTGCTGAAAATTGATGTTCCCATTTTTTCCAATGACCTTGCAAGATGCAAAGCTGTATCCATCACAACAGGCCCGCTTAATGGAGTAGTAACCTGCGATAATGAATAAGCTTTGAAATGTGTCTTTGCCCTGTCGTGCCAGCTTAATACGTCAGCAACATAAGGGCCACGCCAACCATTGAGCCGCATGCGCCAACCAATAGAACCGTGCATATAAGTTGGCGTGGCCCTTATGTTGCTGACGTATTAAGCTGGCACGACAGGGCAAAGACACATTTCAAAGCTTATTCATTATCTCAGTTTACTACTCCATTA
>JANOJO010000251.1:0-5056 GCA_031418795.1 Bacteroidota bacterium
GCAAAAGAAGCATGGTCAAATTTGAGTTGGGAAAGCCGTGCAGGAATATTTTTAAAAGCTGCAGATTTACTGGCAACAAAATATCGAAGCTATATAAATGGAACAACAATGCTTGGTCAAAGTAAAAATGCTTTCCAGGCAGAGATAGATGCAGCATGTGAATTGATTGACTTCTTACGTTTCAATGTTCATTACTTAAGTGAGATTTATAAACAGCAACCTATCAGCAGTCCGGGTATGCACAACAGAATGGAGTACCGTCCGCTTGAGGGATTTGTTTTAGCAATCACTCCATTCAACTTTACTGCAATTGCTGGTAACCTACCAACAAGCGCAGCCATGTGTGGAAATGTGGTTGTTTGGAAACCTGCAAACACACAGGTTTACGCTGCGCAAATGATCATGCGGATATTAAAAGAAGCTGGTTTGCCAGATGGAGTTATTAATCTTATTTATGTAGATGGCCCAACGATGGGCAGAGTTTGTTTTAATCATCGTGATTTTGCCGGTGTACATTTTACAGGATCAACTGGTGTATTCAATAATATGTGGGAAACGATTGGTAAGAATATGGGGATGTATAAATCTTATCCAAGAATAGTTGGCGAAACTGGAGGTAAAGATTTTGTGATTGCACATAAGAGTGCCGACCCCGATGTGGTAGTAACTGCATTGTTGCGTGGTGCATTTGAATTCCAGGGACAAAAATGTTCGGCTGCATCAAGAGCTTATATTCCATCCAACATTGCGGAAGAAGTAAAAAAGAAATTGATTGCGGGTGTAAAGAGTTTTAAAATGGGAAGCCCGGAAGATTTTACAAACTTTATCAATGCTGTAATTGATGAAAAAAGTTTTGACAGTATCAAACGGTATATTGATAATGCAAAAAAAGATGAGAAGGCAGAAATATGGGTGGGGGGAAAGTGTGATAAAAAAATTGGATATTTTATTCAACCCACAATTATAGAAGCTAAGAACCCAAAGTATGTAACCATGTGTGAAGAAATTTTCGGGCCAGTGCTCACCGTTTATATTTATCCCGCTAACAGTTTTGAAAAAACACTGGAGTTGCTTGATAACACTTCACCTTATGCATTAACAGGTGCAATTATATCAAAAGATAGAAATTCAATTGAACTGGCAACAGCAAAACTCAGAAATGCTGCAGGTAATTTTTATATTAATGATAAACCAACCGGTGCGGTAGTGGGCCAGCAACCCTTTGGTGGTGCAAGAGCCAGTGGTACGAATGACAAAGCAGGAAGTATTTTAAATCTCTACCGCTGGCTGAGTGCAAGAACAATTAAGGAAACATTTAATTCGCCAACTGATTATCGCTATCCGTTTATGGCTGAGTAATATTTTTTTTCATGCTTTGGAATTAGCTGTATCAAAAAGTTATTCAGGTGTGTGGTTAATTTTTTTAAATAAAGGATTCAAAAGTTTGGAATGAATAATTTGTACAGGTAGTTTTAGCTTCAATTATTTTTTATACCAAAACCATTAATCATGAAAAAAAATCTATTAACTCTTACGGTAGCAACAATTCTTTCTCTAACAATATTTGCCCAGGAATCGGAATTAAAACCCTTCAAAGTAGATGTAAGTCTGGGATACGCTATTCCCGGCGGATCAGGATCTAAGGGGGGTGTATTAGTTGTAGTCGAGCCAAAGTATGCTGTATTGAGCAAACTCGCTGTTGGCCTGCGTATGGAACTTGCGGTAGTTGCACGGTTTAGTGGTTATGATTCAAATGGAGATCCTTTGGATGTTAGTGTAAAAGCTTCAGGTTCTTATTTGGCCACCGGCGATTATTACTTTACTGAAAATTATTCTTTTCGCCCATTTGCAGGCGCTGGTGCAGGTATTTTTTCTTTGGCGAGTTTAGAAACTAATTCATCTTCTGGTGAACTTTCTATGGGCACTAAATTTGGCGGTATGTTCAGAGCTGGGTTTGAAATGTCTCATTTCCGGGTAGGATTTGAATATAATATAGTTCCAAAAACAACTTTCGATGGTTTTGATTCCAATGGTAACCCCACTTCGGGATTAACATCCAATAACAGTTATATTGGAATTAAGCTGGGTGTGTGTTTCGGTGGTGGACCGAGATAAGATTTTTGAGATTATAAAATTTTGGGGAGAGGCTGCATCTTTGGGGGCAGCCTTTTGCTTTGAAAGAACAATTGAAAAACGATTAACCCGTACAAAAAATTACCAATTTCCGTTTCTGCCGGGGAAATAATCACAAAATATGCGGCTATTATTTATAAAAATATTTTTACTGATTTGTTTGTACGCAAATTCACAAGCAGGATACAACGTATTTTATGAAACTGAATTTAGTTTCCCTGTAATAATTAATGGAGATTCTATAAAAAGGCCACTAACCCATTCAAGGCTTGTCTTTAATGATTCATCTTCTTTTTTCTATGGTTTTGGGACGGGGAAAAAAGATCCGATGAATAAAAGCAAAAAATACGGAAGCAAAGTTTTACAACATTCAGTAGTTGCTTTCAGCAATTCCGATATTTATTTTACTGGTGTTGCATATCCACCCGGAACAAAGAAATTTTTTGTATTAGATACATTTAATAAAAACGAGTGGGTTTTTACAGGGGAATCAAAACTCATACTCGGGTTTAAGTGTAAAAAAGCATTTTTGACAATTAGAGATTCAAAAGCTACAAGGAGTACAGACACAACGATTGTCTGGTTTACCGATGAAATCCCCAGGCCATTTGGGCCATATAATAACAGGGGGCTGCCAGGATTGGTTTTAGAAACTTATTTCCTGGTACTACAGGGAGAAATTCGTACAACAGCAATTAAAGTAGAAAAGGATAATTTTATAATTGCGATTTCCCCTAAGATAAAAATTGTATTGACAAAGGAATTAAAAAACAGCAAGTGATAATTTTATAAATAATTAATACAAGCAATATTTCACACGGGAAAATAAAAACAAACATTTAAGCTCCGCTTTATTATTTTAGCATAAATAATTCTGACTTGAAAGCAATTCTTACTGAACAGCAACTGGCTATCACCATAAAAAGGCTCACACACCAGATACTGGAAAATCATGTGAACCTGGAAAATACTGTACTGATAGGGTTGCAGCCCCGTGGAATTTTTCTTTCTGATAAGATTGTGCAAGAAATAAAAAATGAAATTACGGATGAAAAAATTCATTATGGCCGGCTTGATATAACTTTTTACCGTGACGACATCCGTAAAGAACTGCACAATGCCAATAAAACAGAAATTCCTTTTTCAATTGAAGGAAAAATTGTTGTCCTTATTGATGATGTATTATATACTGGCCGCACCATTCGTGCCGCACTTGATGCACTGCTTGATTTTGGACGGCCGGAGAAAGTTGAGTTGTGTGTATTAATTGACAGAAGATACAGCCGCCAGTTCCCAATACAAGCCGACTACATTGGCAAGTCAATAGATTCCATTCTTACACAAAAAGTAAAAGTGTTGTGGAATAAGAAGGATGGTAAAGAAGAAGTATTCATTACCGGTTAAAAAAACCTGTTACATTCTCCCTGCAATCAAGCGTTGAATTTGTGTTTTTTTCATAGAAAGAAATGCGCAAAATATTATCAATCAATCAAACAATTGTTAGCACAAAAAAATATTTTTTTGTTTATAATCCTAAGATATTCTAATTTACGGACTGATATAAACCGGTTTATTAAAAATTAAAACTGCTTGCTTTATGAGTAAACTACACGTACGTGTCTTTACAAAAAGACCACTTGTTTTTATTTGTTTTGTTTTCCTTTCTTTTAATGCGTTTGCCCAAAAAACAGTTACAGGTGAAGTAAAAGATAACAATGGCTCACTTGTGGGTGCGTCGGTAGAGGTAAAGGGAACAAACTTCGCAACACTGACGGATGTATCCGGCAGATTTACCATTACAGTGCCAAAAGGGAAATCCATCCTTGTAATTTCTTTTATTAATTATGAACCAAAAGAAGTAAATGTTTCAGAAACATCTGTGGTATCTGTTGTTCTTGTGACAGGCATAAATACTTTGAATGAAGTTATTGTAACAGGGTATACTTCTCAAAGAAAAAGGGAGCTTACCGGTGCAGTAGCTGTTATTAAAACCAGCGATCTGACAAAAGTTGCTTCTCCATCTTTTTTGGGCCAGATTGAGGGTAGGGCCTCTGGTGTAACGACTCTTACATCCGGCGCTCCGGGTGATGGTGTTTCTTTACGTATCCGGGGCAACTCCACTTTTAACCAGGGTGGTGGTGACCCGCTAATAGTTATTGATGGGGTTCAGGTTAAGGGACCATTCATGAACAACATTAATCCCAATGACATTGAATCTATACAGGTACTTAAAGATGCAGCCACTACTTCCTCTTACGGCATTGGTGCAAATAATGGCGTTGTTATTATTACTACAAAAAGAGGGAAAAGCGGAACGGCCAAAGTGGATGTGAGTTCCTATTATGGTGTGCAGTCTGCAGGAAAGGAGTTTGATCTTATTAAAACTTCTACTGAGTATGCCGAACTTCTTTTCCAGGCACAAAACAATTCATCAGTTTCCTGGGCAGCACTTGCTAATAATACCTTCCTGAAAAGACTGTATGGTAACGGACCGACTCCTGTTATTCCTCAATACATAAACCCCGTAAGAGCACTTGCTACCGATCCTCCTACGGTTCCGGGAACTTATAATTATCCCAATAATCTAATCATGGAGGCAAGCCCCGGAACTGATTGGTGGGATGCCATCATGCGCAACGCATCTATACAAGAGCATAATATTGGTGTTTCAGGCGGAAATGACAGGGGGAGATATTATATGAGTGTGAACTATTTTAAGCAAGAGGGTATTGTTTCCCATACTGATTTTGAGCGTTATTCTGCTAGGGCCAATGCGGATTTTAAAGTAAAGAACTTTACGTTTGGCGAAAATTTCACAATGGCATTTTCCAATGGAGTGGGTATGCCAAATGGCAACCAGGTTGAGCAGAACCAGCTCAATCAGGGGTTATTAAAAATGCAGCCCATCGTTCCGGTATATGAT
>JANOJO010000252.1:0-3034 GCA_031418795.1 Bacteroidota bacterium
AATATCGTTAATAAAAATGGGAACCAGATACCAACAGATTCCAGGTTTACAGATTTACTGAATTGTGTTCCTATATCTGTAGCGGCCAGAACTGCACCAAAGGCAGCGCCGCCGCCAATTATGACAAGAATTGAACCTGCTTTTTCTACAGCAGAGCCGAGATATAATGATAAATATTTTTTATGCTGATTACTGTTTATAATTGCTAATACTACTCCGGCAGCAAGAGCAATAGCAGGGTCGCCAAGAGTATTGAATACAGAAGCAAAAATACCTTCATTATCTTTTTTCAGTCCAATTATAGATTTTACTGACATCAGTAAAATGGGAATTAATACAGGAAGAAAAGCCATCAGTGCAGATGGTGGCTGAAAATTTTCATGTTTGCTTTCATCCTCCACGGCGGACAAGTCTTTTGTTGCTTTCAAACCATTTACGTTGTATGTTTTTTTACCGGCATACATTGCCCACCAATGTCCGGCTAACATCGCAGGAAATGCAATGACGATTCCATATGCAATTAATTTTCCAAAATCAACACCAATAGTTCCGGCTGCTGCACTGGCACCGGGATGCGGCGGCAATAAACAATGAACCGCATATAACCCTGCTGCAAGTGATATACTCATCTGCGCTACTTTATAACCCGTTTGCTGAATCAGGGATTTATTAATGCCATTCAAAACAATATAACCGGAGTCACAAAAAATAGGAAGACCTGTAATAAACCCTGTAATGGAAATTGCAAAGGCCGAACGTTTTTTACCCGTTAATTTCAAAATAAAATTTGCCATCACTTTTGTGCTGCCATTTTTTTCCAGCAGGATACCGATGGCAGTACCCAATACAATAATGAGACTGAGTTTGGATAATATATCTCCAAAACCAATTTTAATAAATTTTAAAATTTCTTCTACAGATAACTGTACACTCAGGCCGGTAACAAAGCAGGCAATAAGCAATGCAAAAAACGGATGCAATTTATACCGGAGAGTAAGCCAGATGATAACGGCTATACCTGCCAGTAATGCCAGGGAACTTTGCCAGAGGGGAATATGCATGACGCTAAATTGAATGAATAGTAGTAAAATAAAAATACAATTTAATACTGAAAATACGGGAGGCACTTGTAACACAACAATGTTAGTTTTATTCTCATTAATTTCATCTCATGAAAAAATTACTGGTTGTATTATTTTTAATTTTCACCGGAACGAATCAGTTTGTTTTTTCCCAAACAGTTGGCCTATCATTTAATAAATCTTCACCGCAACAAGTATATGCAGCTACAACACTTCAAAAATCATTGAAAAAAAAGGGGCATGTTGTAAAAGAAAATTCTACAGAATTTAATATCCTTCTGGCATTAGATACAATACAATCAGGAACTGAAGCCTTTTCTATTTTGCCCGCAGGAAATAAAATCACTATCACCGGTGGCGATGAACGTGGATTAATT
Source organism: Bacteroidota bacterium (assembly GCA_031418795.1). Lineage (GTDB taxonomy): Bacteria > Bacteroidota > Bacteroidia > Chitinophagales > Chitinophagaceae > VBAS01. The sequence goes on from JANOJO010000252.1 coordinate 1,460, forward strand.
TATGGCTGTCTTTCTTTAGCTGAAGATTTAAATAATGGCATTGCATTAAAAAATATCAAAGCAAAAAATGAAAAACCTTTTCTTCCGCTTCGTGCAATCAAGTTTGACCTTCCCTGGGATACATACCGCCATAGTTATGCACTCACTCTGCATGATAAAACCTGCCGTGATACTATTTACTGGAAAGCATTTCTTGATATGATGGTGGTAAATCGTTTCAATAGCCTTAGCTTATGGAACCTGCATCCCTACACTTTTCTTATTAAGCCAAAGAATTTTCCTGAAGCAAGCCCATGGAATGATAAAGAAATGAAAGAATGGCAAACGCTTTTTAAAACAATTTTCCGAATGGCGAAAGAACGGGCTATTGATACTTATATTATTCCTTTCAACATTTTTGTTACTCCTGAATTTGCAAAGGCACATAATGTGGCGATGGATAATCTGGAGCATCATCATTTTGTCCGCGGCGATACATCGGAAATTATAAAAAGATATACAAGAGAATCTGTCACACAAATGCTGGAAGAATATCCTGACCTGACAGGAATAGGTTTAACACTTGGAGAAGGCATGGCAGGCATGACACCACAGCAACGGGAAGATTGGATGCGGGAAACAATAATTGAAGGCATGAGGCAGGCAAGCCAGCCTACGCTAAAGCTTCAGCAGGCAAGCAGAAAATCAAAACTTATTCATCGCATTCCTTTTTCAAGCACTACAGGTTCGTTGGGCATTACAAGTATTGAAACAGAAAAAATAACCCGTATGGGAATTGAAGCCGAAGCAGATTTAGGGTTTACTGATGGACCGATATGGGCCGATATGAAATTCAACTGGAGCCATGCACATTCTACAACGAAACTGATAAAAGTGCATGGTGGAAAATTATATGACACATATTTCAAACCTGAACCAACAAAATATAAAGTAACCTGGACTGCACGAAATGAAGATTTCTTTTGCCTGCGCTGGGGAGTGCCTTCTTTTGTTCGTGAGCATATTCTTGAAAATACACATTCATACTCAGGAGGATATTTTATCGGTTCAGAAACTTATATACCTGCCAAAGATTATTTTACAAAAGACAGCATTGATATTCCCTGGAAATATGCTTTTGAAAGGCAATGGTTATTTTATAAAATATGGGGAAGATTATTATATAATCCTGCTGCAAAGGATGATGTTTTCAAAGCAGAATTTATGCGGCGTTATGGAAAACAAGGCGAAAATCTTCTTGAAGCATCTTCACTTGCAGGAAAAACTCCTTTGCGTTTTGCATCTGACTTTGACCTTGGCTGGGATTTTACATTGTACAGTGAAGGCATGATGGCGCTGGATACAAAAACCAAACGTGTAGATTATGTTTCTGTTGACCGGTTGATTCATCAACCACCATTGGATAGTGAATATGTTTCTGTTGAAAATTATGTAAAGAAGGTTTCAGCTGGCGGTTCTTTTGTAAAGAGCCGCATTACACCAATTATATTAGCTGCTATGCTTGAAAAAGATTGTAAAAAAGCATTGACATTGGTTGCAGCTATTAATACCGGAACAAACAAAGCATTGAAGTAT
>JANOJO010000253.1:0-2331 GCA_031418795.1 Bacteroidota bacterium
AAAAATTAAAATAAAAAAATAGCGTGGGAAATCTTTTTAACGAAAACTGTAATGATACAATGAGTAAGATGGGTAGTAATACTATTGACCTGATAGTAACCTCACCGCCTTATTTTAATGCAAGAGATTACTCGCAATATAAATCGGTGCAGGATTATATGGCACAGATGAAAGAAGTGTTTACCAATGCTTACGAAGTGCTAAAAGAAAGTAGAATGTGCATCATAAACATTTCGCCTGTGCTGGTTGAAAGAGAGAAACGGAGTAAACAAAGTTATCGAATACCATTGCCGTTTTACTATGTGCCAATGATGGAAGAAATCGGGTTTGAATTTTTGGAAGATATTATCTGGGTAAAACCTGATGGCTCCGCACCAAATCGGAACGGTGGATTTTACAACCATAGAAAACCCGTTGCCTACAAACCGAACATAGTAACGGAATATATTTTGGTATTCAAAAAACCTGCTCCGTTTCTGATTGACAAAGTGATTAAGAATGAAAGTTTGGTTGGTGATGGTTATGAAAGGACAAATGTTTGGCAGATGCAACCTGAAACGAAAAGCTGGCATCCTGCACCGTTCCCTGAAAAACTTGCGGAGAACTGCATACGATATTACAGCTATGAAGGTGAAACAGTTTATGACCCCTTTGCAGGAAGCGGAACAGTTGGAAATGTTGCTGAAAGGATGGGAAGGAAATGGATTATGAGTGAACTAAACCCTAATTATTTTGAAAAAATAAAAGCGGGTGGGATTTTTTTATTTTAATTTTTGAAACGAAATGATGATACGAAGAACGGATGTAGTGCTTTCATATAACATAGAATATGTACGCTTACCTTATAAGTGAATGAATAAAAATAAACTGTATGAATATCTCTGAACACATGGACAACTTTAAGCAGGAAATGAAGCGCAGAAACTTCAGCCAAAATTCTATTGATAATTATGTCTCTTGTATTGGCGTTTTCTTTTCTCAATCAAAAAAAGATCATCCAAAAAATATTAATGAGCAGGATATAAAAGAATTTTTAGCAAAGCCATCAATGGTAAACACACAACGTAATTACCATTCTGCTATTAAAAAATTCTACGCTATTTGTTTGGGGCAAGCAGAAAAATTTAAGTTCATACCATACGCAAGGAAAGAACAGAAGCTGCCAATAGTTTTATCAGTTGAAGAAATTCAAAAGATGTTTTCTGTTTGTGAAAACTTGAAGCATAAAGTAATTCTATCACTACTTTACTCCGCAGGGTTACGGGTAAGCGAATTGCTAAATCTTAAATGGGAGCATATTGACCGCAGCAGAATGATTATAAATATCATCCAGGCGAAGGGTAAAAAAGACAGACAGGTAATGCTTTCGCCACAATTAATTCCTTTACTTGAAAAATATTACCGTGAGTATGAAAGTAAAATTTACATACTTAACGGGTGGAAAAACAATCTTCAATATACTGAAAAGAGTGTTGGCGAAGTAGTTAAACAGTTGGCCGAAAAAGCAGGAATTAATAAAAGGGTTTATACTCACCTAATGCGACATTGTTCTTTTACTCACATGGTTGAAAACGGAACCGATATAAATTTAATTCAAAGACTGGCAGGACATAGTAATGTAAAAACAACCAACATATACCTCCATCTTTCACACAATCACATAAGCAAAATACAGTCGCCCCTAAACGCAATTATAATATAATGGAATTAACTAACCAGAACAAAGACCGCAAGCAAAGAAGAAAAACAACACCCGACCTGAGCAGCATGGTGTATGGCAAAGTACCCCCGCAGGCAAAAGACCTGGAAGAAGCAATACTTGGAGCAATAATGCTGGATAAATATGCCATTGATAAAGTAATTGAATTTCTTAAACCAGAATCGTTTTACGCAGATGCACATCAGCGGATATTTTCATCAATGATTACACTTCATAAAAAGAATTTTCCTATTGATATACTGACCGTTTCAGAATTATTGAGACAGACAGATGACCTGGCGATGGTTGGCGGGCCTTATTATATTACTAAGATGACCAACAGCGTTGTTAGTTCTGCAAACATTGAGTATCACTGTCAGATCATTTTGGATAAATATGTTAAAAGGGAATTAATCAGAATGGGGGGCGAACTTATTTCGGGTGCATACGAAGATGGAACCGATGTAAAGATTTTAATTGATGAGCATGAAAAACTTTTTACAGAGGTTAGTAATGCGGGAATGAATAAACAGGGGATGAACCTTGACGAAGCAATGGTAAAGGCGTATCAAAGGATCGAAACTTTAAGAAAAAATGAAACTCATATTACCGGGATTCCTTCCGGGTTTCAC
>JANOJO010000254.1:0-3452 GCA_031418795.1 Bacteroidota bacterium
TGGTTCAAATAAAAATTCAGCATTTTATATTTCCAATATTTTTTTGCGAAGCACATAAAAAATTATGATTAAAAATATTGCAGATATCAGAAGAGATTACTCACACAAAAAACTTTCTGAAAAAGATGTAAACGAAAATCCGATTTCACAATTTAAAGACTGGTGGGAAGAGGCCGTTCATTCAAAAATTGATGAAGTGAATGCGATGACACTGGCAACTGCCTCACAGGACGGATTGCCTTCGGCAAGAATTGTTTTGATGAAAGGTTTTAGTGAAGAGGGTTTTGTTTTTTTTACAAATTATGAAAGCTATAAAGGCCGGCATCTTGCTGAAAACCCCAAAGCCTGCCTTGTTATTTTCTGGAAAGAACTGGAACGGCAGGTTCGGATTACCGGCTTGGTTGTAAAAATCAGTGCTAAAGAAAGTGATGAATATTTTAATTCAAGACCAGAAGCAAGCCGCATAGGCGCCTGGGCATCGCCACAAAGCCGGGTGATCGAAAACCGCCACTGGATAGATGAAAAATTTAATGAGCTGGTAAATAAAATGGAAGGCACAGATATAAAGAGACCACCGCATTGGGGCGGTTATCTTGTAAAGCCAGTTGAAATAGAATTTTGGCAGGGAAGACCCAGCCGCCTTCACGATAGAATTCAGTATTCGCTGGATGAAAATGGAAAATGGAAAATAGAGAGACTTGCACCTTGATTAGGAATTTGTAATTAGTAATTTGGAATTGGGAGGAAAGCCCAAACCGGAAACCTAATTCCTAATACCCAATTCCCAACCTGTCTGCCGGCAGGCAGGCTCCCTTCTACTTCTTCTTCGCAGCTTTCTTCGCATTAGCCGGGCGGCTTTTTCCAAATGAACCTTTAAAGATTTTTCCTTTTTTAGTTTTTTTATCACCTCTTCCCATAATAATTGTTTTTTTGTTTTAAGTATATAAATAAAAAAATCTCCCGGCACAAAGTCGAATCAGCAACAAGAGATTTATCTGAAAAAATTATTCTTATTTCTTTTTCTTTTTTTGCAATAACGGTTTCAATTCCTTCATGGATGATTTCAATGTGGCTAAAAGTTCTTTACCGCCTTTAAACCGTGCAACTACTTTTTCCTTTATAGTTATCTGCGCTTTTGTTTGCGGGTTATGTCCTTTTCTTCCTTCCCGGTACGAAAGTAAAAAAGTACCGAAGCCAACAAGAGTAACTTTGCCACCGCCTTTTAATGATTTTGTAACCGCATCAGTGAAAGAATCCAGTGCAGCATTGGCTTGCGTTTTAGTAATATCAGCATCTTCAGAAATCTTATCAATTAAATCAGCTTTGTTCATACTATGTTTTTTTATGAGTTTGTAATCAGAACAAATTTAGAGGGTTTTACATTCCGGCAAAATTTTTTTCTTATCCACAGTCACTGCACAACCTGCATCAGGCTGCGAAAGGCAATAAATTTTTCACCCCACAAATCATAACTTTTTTGCCGCATAATGGCTGCGTGTATTTCAATATACCGGTTATAGTCAGATTTGCTTTCTGCAAAATATTGTGCAGCATAAGTAGGCCCTTCTTTTTCATCTGTATCCAATAACCGGACAAACTGTGAACGGGTGAAGCAGCCTGTTGCCACCACGTCAGGAATATGCACCTGCTGCATCCAGGCAAGCCATGCATCATGAATAGACCAGTCAACCTTTATGGTAACGTTGTAAATAATCATTTCAAAATATTATTTTGTTCATCAGCATCATCAATAATAATTTTTTTCAGCCGCTGGTACATAAAAGAAACAATAAGTAAGAGCACACCCAAAAGTATGAAAGCGACAATTTTTCCTCCGGGAGGAATATTGCTGATATCGTAAGTAAAAAGTTTTATCAAAATGAAGGTGAATAATGTAAGTGAACCAATTCTTAAAACCCGGTAATGAAATTTCATGCCCAGCCACATCATAATAAATGAACAGACAGACCATAAGCTGGTAAGCCCTGCTTTATAAAAAAGATTTTCTGCGTACCGCCAATTTTCAGGTTCCCCATAGTTAGTCCAAAAAATTACCTGGTACGCTTCGGCGCTAAATAGAAATATAATACTTCCCGCAACCAGCCAGGTAAACGGAGCCATATAAGAACTCCATTGGGTACTGCTTTTTCTAAAGAAAATAATAAGCCCGTAAAAAAGATAAAGGAGTAAAACGCATGCAACCCAGTGAGCAATAAAATGTGGTTTCAGTTTTTCATTTTCAAAAAGACTTTTTGATAACTCCAGGTTGTTGCTGATGTTAAACAGGTAAAGTGCAAGGCAAAGAATTGTAAAAAGAATTCTTAACACAGCTATATATTTCGATAGTCTGAAAATTTTTAATAAAACAATAGCCGAAGCAAAAGAATACAATTGCATATAAATAACAGATAGACGCACCTGGTAGCGGGGATTGAACTGGTAAAATATTTCCAGCACACCTGCCAGGTAAAGAATGGCGATGCTGCTTATTAAAAAGCAACCTCTTGCAAAATTGTTTGTAATTCCATTCAGGTAATAACTATTGGCTTCTTTTTTCAGCAATTGAAAATAAATAAACAATGCAACCGATGTAGTTGCGGTAGTTATAAATCCTTTGTTGATGATAACAGGAATTATTGAAGTGGATGAAAAATAAATTTGTGTCCAGTCCAGAAACAAACTGCAAAACAATAATGCTGTAAGGCAAACAGAAGCAATTTTTAAAAGCGGAATGCCAGAACGCTGATACAGCCAGAACAGCATCACCATTTCTGCCGCCCAGAATAAGGTGATATGATTGCCATGCAACTGTACAGGCGCAAATAGCGAGGCAAAGCTGAGTGTAAGGCCGATGAGCAGGTAAACAAAATTTCTGTCAATATTTTTATTTCTGTAAAAAATTAAAGTAAGTAACAAATTGAAAATGCAAAGCATTGCTGTAAACAAGCCCTGGTGTTTTCCATCATTCCATTCTTCCAGCGCTACCATGCCCGCTGCGTAAAAAAGAAAATTAACACTGAGGATGACAATAAAATCCAATGCAGCAAAACTTTTTTTCAATTTTATTTTGTTCATCACATTCATACTTACAAACTGCAAATAAAATATGCTGGCAAAAAGCAAAGCGTCTTTATACGGCAATATACTGTTATGTGAAAACCATGTACGGTTAAGCAGCCACCCACCATAAATTATAATAGTAAAAAACAGAGCAATGAAATTAATAAAGGGCCAGCGTTTAAACCAGGCAAGCACCATAAGGCCTGCATTAAGAATACACAGATATGTAAACAGTGCTATGTAATTATCCTGCCCTGTACTTACCAGAAAAGGTGTAATGAAACCGCCAACGGTTGCCAGTACAGAAAGTTCAAGCCGGTCGTAAAAAAGAGATAAGCCAGCAATCTGCTTTTTTTATTATGATTGTCATCACGGCGCTGGGTGTTGGCTTA
>JANOJO010000255.1:0-10945 GCA_031418795.1 Bacteroidota bacterium
GCTGCCTGCAACTGTAAGTACAGAGGATTTACAGGATTTACTGGATTATACCCGATACAAAGAACTTACATCCACTTTAAGGGTACCGCAAAAAGAGGTTGACAAACTGGCTTCACAAATTAATAAAAACTGGTGGACTAAAAACCGTAAGAAACTGATCCGGTGAAAATTGTTGTTGATACTAATATTATTTTCAGCGGAATATTGAACTCATCCGGCCGGATTGGTAAAATACTACTCCATTCAAAACATCATTTTCAATTTTATTCCTGCAACTTTCTTAAAACAGAAATGTTGAAGCACCGGGGCAAACTTGAAACCAGAACCGGACTGACGAATGAAGAAATCGCAGAACTGGAATCGATGGTGATAAAAAATATTACGTTTATAAATGAAGGCTTAATCCCCGAAAATATTCTGTTTACAACAGAAAAGCTTTTATCAGATATTGATATAAACGATACTCCTTTTGTTGCATTAGGTAAACATTTGAAAGCAAAATTGTGGACCGGAGATAAACAACCTGTAAACGGATTACTATCCAAAAAATTTAAAGAAGTAATTAGTACCGCTGAATTATCAGATCTTTTGGATAAGCTTGAAAGTAAATAAACCGGATGAAAATAAATGAAACCCGGGGCTATAAAATTATTTCAGCATGGCTTTCTTCAAAAGGCCACCAACCATTTTTATTTCAACAACAAACATGGCAACACATTATTAATAATGAAAGCGGGTTGGTAAATGCCCCCACCGGTTGCGGCAAAACCTTTTCTGTTTTTTTGGGCGCTGTTATTGATTTTATCAATCATCATCCGGATGATTATAAAAAAATAAATAACTCCGGGCTTCAGCTTTTATGGATCACTCCGCTGCGTGCCCATGCAAAAGATATTGGGCGTGCCATGGAAGAAGTTGTTGAAGAGCTGGGAATAAAATGGAAAATAGGAATCAGGAATGGCGATACATCCACAACAGAAAGACTCAGACAGAAAAAACAAATGCCGGAAGTATTAATCATTACACCCGAGAGTTTGCATTTGTTGCTGGCGCAAAAAAATTATGTTGATTTTTTTTCTTCTTTAAAAATTATTGCGGTGGATGAATGGCATGAATTGCTTGGATCGAAACGGGGTGTTCAGGTGGAGTTGGCGGTTAGCAGAATAGTCGGGAGTAGGGAGCCGGGAGTTTGGAGTTCAGAGTCCGGAGTTCGGAGTCAGGAAACATTAAAAAAGTTGTCTTCATCAATCGAAGACTCTGAACTCAGAACTAAGAACTCACAACTTTCCATTTGGGGAATCAGCGCTACGATAGGAAATCTTGATGAAGCGAAGGCTGTGCTGCTTGCCCCGTTAAAACCTCACCCCCAACCCCTCTCCGAAGGAGAGGGGAGTAACGGAGTTATAGTGAAAGCTTCAATGAATAAGCAAATTGAAGTGCAATCTATTTTTCCTGATGAAATAGAAAAATATCCGTGGGCCGGGCATCTGGGAATAAAACTGATTGATAAAATAATTCCGATCATTCATGCAAGTAAAACCACACTCATCTTTATTAATACAAGAGGCATGAGTGAAACCTGGTATCAGCAATTGCTGAATGTTGCGCCAGATCTTGCCGGCATCATTGCATTGCATCATGGAAGTATAGAAAGGGAATTGCGTACCTGGGTGGAAGACGCATTGCATGCAGGTAAAATGAAAGCTGTTGTTTGTACTTCATCACTTGATCTTGGTGTGGATTTTCACCCGGTGGAAACTGTGATACAAGTTGGTTCGCCAAAAGGTGTGGCACGTTTTTTACAACGTGCCGGCCGCAGCGGTCATAGTCCTGATGCTGTGAGTAAAATTTATTTTCTTCCAACTCACTCACTTGAACTGCTGGAAGCCGCCGCATTAAAATCTGCCATTGATGAAAATTTAATTGAAAGCCGCGAACCGATGATGCTTTGTTTTGATGTATTGATTCAATATTTATGTACGCTGGCTGTGTCTGATGGTTTTGATGCTGATGAAATTTTTAAAGAAATAAAATCAACACACTGCTTTAGCGAAATGACGGTGTGTGAATGGAATGAAATTCTTAATCACCTTACACAAGGCGGCGTGGCGCTGAACCAGTATGATGAATATAAAAAAGTGGAAGTGGTGGATGGCTTGTATAAAATTACTAATAGCAGAACTGCGATGCGGCACCGGCTGCATATCGGCACCATTGTAAGTGAACCGATGATGCGGGTTCAATTATTAAACGGTGGTTTTATCGGAGTGATTGAAGAATGGTTTATCAGCCGCCTGCTGCCCGGCGATGTTTTTTCGCTGGCAGGAAGAAAATTAGAATTTATTTCTATAAAAGATATGACAGCCTATGTAAAAAAATCTGCTGCAAAAAAATCCATTGTTCCCAGTTGGCAGGGAGGAAGGATGGCGCTGAGTGCAAATCTTGGAAGGAAGTTGAGAGAAATGCTGGATGAGTCGGGAGTTGGGAGTCGGGAGTCAGGAGTCCGGAGCCAGGAGTCGGGAGTCCGGAGCCGGGAGTCCGGAGTAATTGAGCTGGATATTTTGCAACCGTTGCTTGAATTACAACAACAATTATCTCATTTACCAAAAGAAAATGAATTGCTGATAGAACAGATAGAAACGGAAGATGGTCATCATCTTTTTGTTTATCCCTTTGAAGGAAGATTGGTGCATGAAGCGATGGCCGCCATACTTGCTTACCGCATCAGCCGCATCAGACCCATTAGTTTTTCACTGGCCATGAATGATTATGGTTTTGAATTGCTGAGTGATCAACCCATACCGGTAGATGATACCAATGTGTATGAATTATTTTCTGTAGAAAATTTATTTGCCGACATTCAACACAGTGTGAACAGTACAGAAATGGCAAAAAGAAAATTCAGGGATATTGCCACCATCGGCGGATTAATTTTTACAGGCATGCCGGGAGAAAAAAAGAAAGCAAGACATCTTCAGTCATCAGCCTCGCTACTCTTCAATGTTTTTTCTGAGTATGAACCCAACAATCTTTTACTCCGTCAATCGTACCAGGAAGTTTTTGATCAGCAGATGGAAGAAGTAAGATTGCGGGATATGCTGAACCGGATTCAGCAATCCAAAATCGTAATTACATTTCCACAACAACTTACTCCATTTTGTTTTCCAATAAAAGTAGATAGTATGCGGGAAGATCTTTCATCGGAACAATTAGCTGACAGGGTGAAAAAGATGATACCTGTTTCTTAAAATTGAAAGTTGATCATTGTGCCAGGTTTAACTATCAATGTTCTCCGAAGGAGTCCTTTGGACCATGCTCAATGTTCAATTTACATTTAAATAAAGCAACTCCTGTAATTAAGCGAATGAATACCCTGTAAATTCATTTCTTGTTAGTTAAATTTGTTTTTTCTTATGAATGCATTAATTAAATACTCTATAAACGATAACGATTTTGTTTTAAGCCCGGACAGAACTCTCTTCTGGGAAAAACAAAAAACGCTGATCCTTGCTGATCTCCATATTGGCAAAACGGGTCATTTTCGCAAAGCAGGAATTGCTGTACCACAAAAAATTTTCCGGGAAGATTTACAAAGACTGTTTACGCTCCTGCTTTTTTTTAAAGCCGAACAATTAATTATTGTTGGCGATCTTTCACACAGCCGGGCAAATAAAGAAATGGATCTTTTTAAAAAATGGAGAAATGATTTTCCCAAGCTGAAGATTTTACTTGCAAATGGTAATCACGATATTTTAGAAGATGGCTGGTATAAGGAGATGAACATTACACGGAAAAATAATTTTAAGGTTGATAAGTTTTCTTTTTGTCATGATCCTGCTGACGTAAAAGATGAATGGTTGCTGAAGGGCAATTATACTTTTTGCGGCCACCTGCACCCCGGCATAAATATAAAAGGCAAAGGAAAGCAGGGATTGCAACTGCCTTGTTTTTATTTTAAAAATAATTATGCAGTGCTGCCTGCATTCAGCAGGTTTACCGGAGTTTCAAAAATAGAACCTGAAGAAGGCGAAAATGTTTTTGCGGTAATTGAAAATGGATTGGTTCAAATCCGATAGCTATCGGATTGATAGTAATCAGATCAGTAATCAATGTTTTCTTTTCAGCTGGTTGTAATCGAGAAAATAAATAAACCTTACTGTTACTTCATTGCCGTGCAGCAGATCAAAAGTTTCACTGAGGTTTTTTAAATATTTTCTGTGTAATGCTCCATCAATAAATTCATCATCACCCAAAAAGTTTTTCCATCCCAGAACGATGCGGCTGCCCAGTTGAAAATCCCAGGTAAGGAATGCATCCAGGTTAAAGACATTGAAATTTTCATTTGCATCTATGTTTGAACTGAATGCTCTTGGTATCAACTTACCTGTTGACGGATCTACATTATGAAATGTGCGGTAGTCAACATGGCTCCAGTAATGCCTGCCGCGGAAACTCAGGTTTAATCTTGAATTAAAATTATACTGGCCGCTGAGTATTGAATTAACATCAGTATAAGTACGCCTGCCTGCAATGGGTTCGCCATTTATTTCATTGGCAAATACATAACCTACTTGTCCGTATTCCACATTTCTGTCCGAACTGAGTTCCATTGTAAATTTTTCTCCAAACCTGTACCTGAAACCCATGGATGCAACATAATAAGAGAAAGGATAACCAGATCCTTTGCCCCAACCCCACTGGTAATGATAGCTGTAATAAAGTTTTTTGCGGCTGTCGCTGCTGCCCCGTAAAATATTAAACCAGTAATAAGGTTTTTTTACAAAACGGCCGGGTGTACGCAATTCGAAATAATCATTTTCTCCATTTGGTAAAATACCCGCCGTGAGATTTACATCCCAGAAATTTTTAAATACCCAGAAAGCAGAAAGCCGTGGTTCAAGCCGGGTAAATACATAAGGCTTGTACAAAAAATTATACCGAACACTAAAAGAATAATTATAGGTAAGAAAATTTCCTTTAGGCACAAACTGATTGTAACTTATTGCTCCTGTATAATTCACTTTGTTTGCTCTTAATAAAAATCCCAAATCGTTTGGATCATATTTATCTGATTCTATTAATACACTGGTATTGAACTGCACCTTGCCACTTATTTTTCTAAACTGCAGATTGGTGCTGAACCCATCGTAAGGGTTGGCGCCATAAATTTTGCTGTACCTGGCAGCGCCGGTAAATGCATAAATGTTTTTCTTGTTGAAAAAAGCAAAATCAATTGAAGAAACATTTGCATCACGGGCCGTACCGCTTCGCAGTACATTTGTATTGGTAAATGTTATTGATGACCTTCCAGTCAATGCCTGATCCAAAACAAAAATAGAATAGTTAGTGAGCGGCGAAGTTTGAATTTTTGTTTCATCACCGGTAGTTTTATCACGGGTAATGGCAAACATGGGCGAAGAAACTGCATTGAATAAACCAATGCCTAATTTCTTTTTATTTCTGCCAGAAAATTTTACCGCATTGATTAGTTGTGTTACAGAAGGATTTTTTACAAGTTCAAGATTTGGATCTGCATCTACCAAACTTCTCACAGCATAAAAACCGGCCGGTGTAGAGCCCACCCTGCGGGAATAAAAAAGTCCGGCTTTATTAAAAAGTTCAATGCCTTCAGTAAAGAATTGCCTGTTTTCCTGAAACTGAACTTCGAATGGAGAAAGATTAAGAACTACATTATCAGAAACCACCTGGCCAAAATCAGGAATAAGCGTAGCATCAATGGTAAAGCTTTCATTGATTCCGTATTTTACATCCATACCACCTCTTTTAAGCCAGGTTGTTTTGTTTATACCATTTACCGGAGCTGTATGAAATCCGCCGGACACATACGGAGAAAAACTAAGTCGCAGTGGCGGCTGAAGGTTGAGAATATTTTTTAATTCACCAAACTGATTTGCAAATCCGTTTACATTTGGATCTACATTGTTCCAGAATGAGTTTTCATTATTCCTGCGCATAAACCGCATTAATTGTAACCCCCAATCCTGCACTTCTTTTTTTGCAAAGCGCAATGAAATGTAGGGGATCCTTATTTCTGCAATCCATCCATTAGTAACAATTGAAGTTTTGCTTTGCCAGACAGCATCCCATGTTTTATCGCCGTATTCACCAAAATTGGTTTCCTGGTTGGGGGAAATTTTTGCATCGGACTGTACGTTTTCTACAGTAACTAAAAACTGATACCCGTTTTGCTTGTCTTTGTAAGTATCAAAAAAACAGAGAAATAGTCAACATCGGATCGTTGCTCACCATCCCTTGCAGTCAATTGTTTTCTTATTAATGCAGGATCATCATAAATCATAGCGCCAATATAAATGGCGTTATCATCATACAAAATTCTTACTTCAGTTTTTGCACTTGGTGGCTGTCCGGTTTGGGGAAAATTCTGAATAAAATCTGTAGCAATAGCGGCTGCTCTCCAGGCTTCATCATTTAAACTACCATCTATTTTTGGAGGCTGAGTAGTCTTTACGGCCTGCAGGTTTTTGGTTTGAGAAAAACCAAACATACAAACAATCATCAAGGGTAAGTAGAATAGGTGTTTAACAGTCATGCAGTCAGTTAGAAAACAAATATAAAACTTTACCGCTGAAGCTCATAACCAATTTCAACCCTAATTATTAATGTATAGTTATTGATTGATAACCCGTCAGTTCATTCTCTTTTTCAATGTACTTACCTGCTGATGAAGGTTGGTAACAATATTTGCCAGTTGATTAATATCCCATCGCTGCTGAGAACCAGCCCTGCTGATAACTACGGATGCCTGCCACATTTCCAGTACATCATCTTCATTTATATTATAAGGATGGTATGCAGGATTATCACTTATTAAAGTCAGTTTGTTTTTGGCCCGGTTGTTTTTCTCTATTCTCTTGTAAACAATTCCATCAGATTTTGAAACAATAACATAAGTGTTGCTGTTTTTTACATCTTCAAGGCTATCCACTTTTTCACCAACAATAATAGAACCACTTGGTGTTGGCAACATAGAGTCGCCAACAATTTCAAATGCACGGTAATTTCCACCAGATAACATGGGCAAAGTAAAAGTATTGAGTTCATCAATATACTCCGGATCGGCATATCCATTCAGGTAACCTGCCGCAGCTTTCATGGGCACAAAAGGAATATCTGGTCTGCCGCCGGCCATCTTCATTGCACGGCGCTTAGCGAGGTAGTTACCTTTATTATCACTTAAATCTTTACGGAGTATTTCATCCATCGTGAGTTTGAAAATATCACAAATGTTTTCCAGCACATCCAGATGTGGTTTGGCTCTTTCTTCTTCATAAGCGCCGATTAATGATCGTTTGATACGAAGTTTATCAGCAAACTCCTGTTGGGTCCATCCGCGCAGTTTGCGCAGGTATTTCAGATTTTGATTGGCTAATGACATAAGAGGCTAATTGAATTAGCCGCAAAATACTAAACATTTTGGTTTTGCAAAAAAATTTTTGAAAGAAAATTCCTTTTTGGTTTTGCAAAAAAAAGAAAACACTTTTGTTGTGGAATTAAAAACCTATGTCAAAAACTAATAAACCAGCCAATGCCCGTGTAAAAAAAACACAGGGTTCAAAAAAAGAAAAACCAGTTATCCTGATTACAAATGATGATGGTGTATCTGCCCCCGGCATTCGCAATCTTGTAGAAGCCGTAAAGGATCTTGGAAAAATTGTAGTAGTGGCGCCTGATAAACCCCAATCAGGAATGGGCCATGCTATTACTATTGGTGCACCGCTGCGGTTATCAGCTGTAAATATTTTTGAAGGCATTGAAGCTTATCAATGTACTGGCACACCTGTAGATTGTGTGAAGCTGGCAGTTGACAAAGTGCTTCACCGTAAACCTGACCTTTGCCTGAGCGGAATAAATCATGGCGCAAATCACAGCATCAATGTTATTTACTCAGGCACTATGTCTGCCGCAGTGGAAGCTGCTATTGAAAGTATTCCTTCTGTAGGTTTTTCCTTACTTGACTTCAGCATTGAAGCCAATTTTGAAGGAGCAAAAAAATATGCAAGAATAATTGTAGAAAAAATGTTGCAGGAAAAACAGAACAAGCATACAGTTCTGAATGTAAATATTCCTGCAGTGCCGGAGCAGCATATAAAAGGAATAAGAATTTGCCGCCAGGCTTACGCCAAATATGTAGAAGATTTTGTAGAGCGGCACGACCCGCATGGTAAAAAATATTACTGGCTTACCGGGGAGTTTGTAAATTTTGATAAAGGAAAAGATACCGATGTGTGGGCACTGGCACATGATTATGTAAGTGTGGTGCCGGTGCAATTTGATCTTACCAACTACGTTCTTAAATCTAAATTTGAAAAACAGTGGCAACATTTATCCTGAAAAAAGACAACCTGAAACTTGGATTAATACTTGGATTGCTGGGGCCGGTACTTGGGCTTGTTATAGTTTATTATATAAAATTTTCTTCTTATGGATTTATTGAGTTCCTTGATTATTTTTTTCATGAAAACAGATTGATTACCTCTATCGGCGCACTTTGCCTGCTGGCAAATGCCGTACTGTTTACTATTTATATTAATACACACCGCGATAATACTGCGAAAGGGATTTTTGCCACCACACTTATTTATGGCATCAGTATTTTAGTGATTAAAATTTTTAATAAATAACCCAGTAAGAAAATTTTTTTAATGCCAGTTTGAATTAATTGTTAGCTGGAGTCTTTGCTTACAAGTTTTTAAACAATTAATGTATTTTGCATTTCACAATGAAGTATTACATCATAGCCGGCGAAGCCAGTGGAGATTTGCATGGCAGCAATCTAATAAAAGAATTAATTAAACTTGATGCTAATTCTAAAATCCGCTGCTGGGGTGGCGATAAAATGCAAGCTGCCGGTGGTGATTTGGTAAAGCATTACCGTGAGCTTGCCTTCATGGGTTTTTGGGAAGTAATAAAAAATATTTTTACCATACTGCGAAACATAAGTTTCTGTAAAAAAGATATTAAACAATTCAATCCTGATATTTTAATTCTTATTGATTACCCGGGCTTCAATCTCCGCATTGCAAAATGGGCAAAACAAAAAGGATTTCGGATTATCTATTACATCTCCCCGCAAGTGTGGGCATGGAAAGAAAACCGGGTGAAGATGATGATGAAATGTATTGACAAAATGATTGTCATCCTTCCGTTTGAAAAAGAATATTTTAAAAACAAATGGAACTGGGATGTGGAATATGTGGGGCATCCGCTGGTGGAAGTGGTGGAGGAGTTCAGAGTCGGGAGTCTGGAGTCTGGAGTCGTTGAAGAGTTCAGAGTCGGGAGTCTGGAGTCGGGAGTCGTTGAAGAGTTCAGAGTCGGGAGTCAGGAGTCGGGAGTCGTTGAAGAGTTCAGAGTAGGGAGTCAGGAGTCGGGAGTCGTTGAAGAGTTCAGAGTAGGGAGTCAGGAGTCGGGAGTCAAAGACTCTGAACTCCTGACTCAGAATTCCCGACTCATTGCTCTCTTGCCCGGAAGCAGGAAACAGGAGATATTAAAAAAACTTCCGGTGATGCTGAAGGTTTGTAAAGATTTTCCTGATTATAAATTTATTGTTGCCAAAGCACCGGGTGTTGATGAAAATTTTTATGATGAATTACTCAAACCATTTTCAAACGTAAGTTCTGTATCAGGAAAAACGTATGACCTGCTGATGAGTTCACAAGCGGCATTGGTTACTTCGGGCACGGCCACTTTAGAAACAGCCTTGTTTGGTGTACCTGAAGTAGTTTGTTACAAAGGTTCTTTTCTCTCCTACCAGATTGGAAAAAGATTGGTGAAAGTAAAATACATCTCTCTTGTAAATCTCATCATGGATAAACTGGTGGTAAAAGAATTAATTCAACATGATCTTACACATGATAATCTGAAAACGGAATTATCTGCCATCCTGCATGACCAAAAAAGAATAGAAGAATTAAAAAAGGATTATGCTGCTTTAAAAAATATTCTTTCTGCCGGTGGCAATGCTTCTGCTAATGCAGCAAAATCCATTGTCAATTTTCTGCAACAAAAATCATCTGAGTAGTTTCACTGCAAGAATAATCAGGCAAAGTATAAATATTAATAAGCTAAGACGGTTGATGCCGTGCATATACTTTACAAAAAGCGATTTAGGCCGGTCAGGGTCAGTTTTTTTAATGTAGAGGTATTCTGCTATTTGTTTTAATACACCCATTGAGCAAAGCTAAAGAAAGTAGCTCATCCCGAAAATTTCCAGTTTCATCAAAAAAATTTTTATCCGTTTTACCAGAAGTCTTATCTTTTCTATCCAAAAAATAATTTTATGAAACGAATAACACTTACAATTTGTGCAGTTCTGTTATTAACTGCTTCAAACAATTTGTTAGCACAAGATGCTGATCCAATGAAAGCCTGGCAGGATTTTATGACACCCGGCGCCATGCACAAATGGATGGCAAAGCATGTTGGTACCTGGGAAGCAGAAGTGACGCAGTGGCTGGATCCATCTGCACCACCAAATAAAATGAATGCAACAGATGTGGTGAACATGTCCATGAATGGCTTGTACCAGGTTGGTAATTTTTCATGTAACATGATGGGAATGCCAATGATGGGACAAAGTACCATGGGTTATGATAATGCTAAAAAAATATTTGTGCTTTCCTGGATTGATAATTTAGGATCCGGCATTGTGAGTATGACAGGTTCTTATAATGAAACAACAAAAACATTAGCGCTTAAAGGGAAACAAACAGATCCGATGACCGGAAAGGACACTGACATCAGGCAGGAAAACAAATTTCTTGATGATGACACTTATATTTTTACCATGTATGGTGCCGGTATGGATGGTAAAGAACAAAAGTTTATGGAAGGAACATTTAAGAGAAAGAAATAAAACTGTTGCTTAATAATAAATAACCCTGAAAATTATTTCAGGGTTATTTAT
>JANOJO010000256.1:0-1844 GCA_031418795.1 Bacteroidota bacterium
TTAAAAGATATCCGTGTGGTCATTCTTTCCACATCCTACCCCAGGGATATAGTATATGAACAGGGCATGATAAAAATGCTCAATGGGATAGGAGCGGCAAGTTTTATTCGAAAACCAGGTGATTATGCACAAATCAAAGACCCCATTCATAATGAACTTATTAAAGTGATAGAAAAAAGATCTCTCAATGGACAAAAGAAAAAATGAAGATAAAATATTATCAAAATAAAAGTAACTATCGAAATAACACAACCTTGTAATGGAACCACATAGACACATAGTACACTCCCGATTGCTATCGGGAAGAAATACACACATAGGGTATAATATGAATGCAAAACTATGTGATCCCGATAGCTATCGGGACTATGTTTCTACCAGCCTGCCGGCAGGCATGTGTGACTATGTGGTTCAAAAAAATAATCTAATAATTAAAATCTACAACACATGAATACAAAACATCTGAATATACTGCTTGCAGATGACGATTTGGATGATTGCAACTTTTTTAAACAAGCATTAGAAGAATTGTCACTATCTGCGCAACTTACAACCGTACATGACGGAGAACAACTGATGAATTATCTTTCTGATAATCCGGAACAATTTCCTCATGTTATTTTTCTTGATATCAATATGCCCCTCAAAAATGGCATGGAATGTTTATCTGCGATAAAACGGGATTCAAAGTTGAAAGACATTCCGGTAGTCATGTTTTCAACATCTAACACCTGGGATACGATAAACATGCTTTTCAAAAGCGGGTCGCATGTTTATATTCACAAGCCCAGTGATTTTGCACAACTCAAGCAGGTGATACACCATGCACTTCCAATAGCCAAAGAAGAAATATTTTCCAAAAATCCACTAAAATATATCCTGAATGCATCTAATGACGAAGCGCCGAAGACAACACAAAAAGTTGAGCAGAAATTAGTAAAAAGTAATTTCCCGGGTACAGTTTAAAAAATTAAAATACGTCTGAATTATTTACAAATGAATTTAAAACCATTAAACATACTTCTTGCAGATGACGATATTGATGATTGCTCCTTTTTTAAAGAAGCAGTGGAGGAATTACTGATGGAGACGCAGCTTACCACCTTGCATGACGGAGAACAACTCATGGAGCACCTTAACAGTAAAATAACTGAACTTCCGGATGTTCTTTTCCTTGATCTTAATATGCCACGCAAAAACGGCTTTGAATGTTTATCAGAAATAAAAGGTAACCAAAAACTCAAAGAGCTTCCGGTAATCATTTTCTCTACCTCTTTTGAACAGGATGTTGTGAATCTGCTTTATCAAAACGGGGCACAATATTTCATCCGCAAACCTTCAGAATTTTTGCAATTCAAAAAAATAATTCATCAAACATTTATTACACTTATCATACCACAAAATATTTATCAACCCACCCGGGAAAATTTTGTGCTCACGGTGCAAGACAGTTTGATAATATAAAAAATGCTGATTATCCGAATGAAGAAACCATTGAATTTTTTGAACCACAACTTGTCCCGATGATTTCGGGATAGGCACATAGCTGTTTAGATAGAAGCCTGCCCTGCCTACCGGACAGGCAGGCTGACAACAGTCAGGTCTATGTATTTCCTTCTTCCCGATAGCTATCGGGAGTGTACTATGTGACTATGTGGTTCCATTACAAGGTTGTAACATGAGGACAGTCACTTAAAAAGTAAACGGAACAGTATATGGCTACACAAAAAATAATAGAGGCGGATGAGTTAATCTTTACCCGAAATGAACTTGCTGTTCAAAAGGAAGAGAATGAAAGACTGTCGGCAGAGTTAATGATTGCCCGCAGCGAACTTACCTTTTTC
>JANOJO010000257.1:0-5703 GCA_031418795.1 Bacteroidota bacterium
CAAACAAGGCCACTCAGCCGCTGGCAAATTATTTTTGGCAAATATTTTGGCAGCTTGATTGTTGTACTGATTGCTTTGCTGCCCACCATTATTTATTTTTTCACTGTTCAAAGTCTTGCTTCCAATGAAGGAATAGATACAGGAGCCACAATTGGTTCTTATATCGGTTTAGTTTTTCTTGCAGCAGTATTTACAGCAATAGGAATTTGTACAAGCAGTTTTACAAACAATGCAGTTGTTGCATTTATTATTAGTCTTATTGCATGCGCCTTGTTGTATTATGGTTTCAATGCCATCAGCCGGCTGCCGGGATTGAGCAGCGGTACAGATTATTATGTGGAAATGGCAGGAATAGATTTTCACTACAGAAGTATAAGCCGCGGTGTGGTGGATACCAGAGACCTGATTTATTTTCTAAGTGTGGTAGCATTATTTCTTGGCATTACAAACCGAAATCTTTTAAAACGTTAACCTCACCCCCCTCTCCTTGCTTCGCTTTGCTCGCAATGACGGGAGAGGGGTGTTGAAAGCAGGACAATGAAAAATAGTATAAACAAAATATGGTCTTCTAAGTTCTGGTGGTTATTTCTATTAATCATTATTGCTGTCATTAACTTTATTGCATCTTCATTTCATTACCGCTTTGATCTTACAAAGGAAAAAAGATATACACTTAGTAAAGCCACAAAAGATCTTTTAAGAAATCTGGATGCACCTGTAGAGATAGATGTTTTTCTGAAAGGAGATTTTCCTGCCGGGTTTAAAAAATTAGCAAGCACCACTGCCGAATTGCTACAGGAGTTTAAAGAAAACGGTGGCTCAAAAATTATTTTCAATTTTATTGAACCGGATGAATTTATTACAGGCAGTATAAAGTATGCAGATACATTGGTGGCAATGGGTGCTGCTCCCATCAACCTGACCGTGCAATTGAAAGCAGGCGAGAAACAACAATATGTTTTCCCAACTGCATGGGTAAGATATAAGGAAAGAAATGTTTTGGTAAATATTTATACCGGCGGCAAACGCATAATCACTCCCGACGAAATGAACAGCGCAGAAGCCTTAATGGAATACCAGTTTATCAATGCCATCAATAAAATAACAAAAGAATCAGCCCCTTTTGTGGGTTACACTGTCGGCAATGGTCAGCCCGCCGGCCCGGAAGTAAATGATTTGATTGAAGGCGTTATCCGGCCCAATTACAATCTCTTTACATTAAACATTGATACGCAACCTGAAATTCCTGATACATTTAAAGTAATACTGGTGGTAAAACCAACATTAACTTTTACAGAAGAAGAAAGATTTAAACTTGATCAGTATGTAATGCGTGGCGGAAAAATATTGTGGGTGATAGATAACCTGGCAGCTGAAATGGACAGCCTGCAGCAAAATGGTCAAACAATTGCCTATGAAAGAAATTTGAATCTTACGGATATGCTTTTTCGCTATGGCGCCAGGATAAACCCTGACCTTATCATGGATTTGCAATGTGATTTTCTGCCATTTGTTGCCGGAGGCACAGCCGAAAATCCACAGTACGAATTTTTAAAATGGAATTATTTTCCTTTGTTTGAATCAAAAGGCGATCATCCAATAAATAAAAATCTTCGCTTAGTTGCAGGCCGGTTTGTCAATTCAATTGATACCGTAAAATCCGAAGGCATTAAAAAAACATTTCTGCTTTCATCATCTGCCAATTCCAGAATTATGGGCACACCGGCAATGATTAGCCTGAGTGAAAATAAAAATGCGCCGGAAGATGAGAAGTTTAAAATGAATAATATTCCTGTTGCTGTATTGCTCGAAGGTAAATTCAAATCATTGTATGAAGGACGTGTTTCAAAACAAAGAGCAGATTCTTTAACGGCTGCAGGTAAACCTTTTATTGGCAAAAACACCAACGATAATAAAATGATCATTATTGCTGATGGAGATATGGCGCTGAATGAATTTTCAGATCAACAGCAACAGGTATTACCCATGGGATTAAATCAATACACGGTGGGCACTAATTATGAATACCAGTTTGCCAACAGGGATTTTATATTAAACTGCCTGGAATATTTAATTAACGATGGAGGCATTATGGAAACCAGGAACAAAGATTTTGTGCTGCGGGTACTTGATACAAAAAAAGTAAATGAACAAAAAACTCTCTGGCAAATAATCAACACCGCCTTACCGGTTTTACTTGTATTGATCTTTGGATTTATTTACCAATACCTCAGAAAAAGAAAATACTCCGTTTAGCCTTTTTAGTTTCAATTATCTTTACGCCTCATTAAAAAAATTTATGACTACAGAGCAGGTTTCTTATCTCGTTTTTGGAATTGTATTAGTATTAGCTATTATTATTGACCTTGGGGTATTTACTAAAACCGGAACCACTATTTCCCTGAAAAATGCACTATGGACCAGTGTATTCTGGATTGCCCTGGGATTGGGCTTTGGGATTTTTGTGTGGTTTGAACAGGGACAGGTTTCCTCATTGGAGTATTTCAGCGCCTACCTGATGGAAAAAAGTCTGAGTATTGACAATATTTTTGTGTTTGTTCTGATCTTCTCTGCATTTGGTATAAAGGAAAAACATTATGGCAGAGTATTGTTTTTGGGCGTATTAATGGCTATTGTTTTCCGTATCATCTTTATTACGGTAGGCGTAGCATTGGTAGATAAGTTTCATTGGATACTCTATATTTTCGGTGTCTTCCTTGTTTATACTGGTTATAAAATGTTTGCAGCAACTCATGAAGAGGAATTTGACCCGCATAAAAGCAAAGTGTATAAAGTAATGAAAAAATTTTTACCACTTGTCCCTCATGATGGCGGTGGTAAATACATAATCAGGGAAAATGGGAAGCGGGCTTACACTACTTTATTTGTAGTCATGATTATGCTGGCCGTCATTGATGTGGTTTTCGCAGTGGATTCTATTCCGGCTGTAATGGGAATCTCAAGAGACAAATTAGTTATTTATACATCCAATATTTTTGCTGTGTTGGGTTTACGTTCACTGTTCTTCCTGCTTCGTGGCGCTGTTAATAAATTTGATTACCTGCAGCAGGGCATTTCCATTGTACTGGTATTTATCGGTATCAAAATGCTTGCGGAACACTGGATCAATCAATGGATTGATAAAACCGTACAGGTCTTTATTTCATTGGGTGTAATTATGCTTTGCCTGTCAGGTTCTATTTTATATTCGATGGTTATAGAAAAGAAAGGACTACCTCCGGAAGTAAAAGAGTAAAAATATTCTGTTCCCCAGCAGTGCAAAAATGTTTTGAGTTATCTAATCAGTCATATTGCAAAAATCCTGAACGCAAAGGCTTCTATAATTAAGGATGGGCCTGTACAGTATTTGGTTTTTGACAGCCGGAAAATTTATTTCCCTGATACATCATTATTTTTTGCAATAAAAGGCGCCAGGAGAAATGGCCATAGTTATATTCCTGAACTTTATAAAAAGGGAGTAAGAAATTTTATTGTAAGTGAAGAAATTTCTTCTTCAGATTTTCCTGAAGCAAATATGGTTTATGTTGATGACGGGCAAAAGGCATTGCAAAAACTAGCAGCAAATCATCGTTCACAATTCAAATTCCCGGTAATCGGCATTACGGGCAGCAATGGAAAAACAATTGTAAAAGAATGGCTATACCAGTTGCTGCAGGAAAATTTTAATATTGTTCGCAGTCCCAAAAGTTATAATTCGCAAATAGGTGTACCTGTGAGTGTGTGGGAAATGAATAAACAACACAACCTCGGAATTTTTGAAGCGGGCATTTCACAGCGTGGCGAAATGGAGAAATTAAAAGAAGTGATTCAGCCCACTATTGGCATTTTAACCAATATTGGCGAAGCACACAACGAGGGGTTTATAAATGCAGATGAGAAAGTACTGGAAAAAATAAAATTATTTGAAGGAGCAGAGCTGGTTGTTTATTGCAGCGATGAATGGCTTGCCGAAAAAGCAATTATATTAAAGCATGAATCCTGTTTTCATAAAACCGGCAAGTACCCTTTCCGCATTTTTTCGTGGGGCCGGATTCAGAAATCTACGTTACAGATTCTGCAGATAGAAAAAAGACAATTGGATACACAGGTAATTGCTTTTTACAAAAATGCAGAAATCAGTATCACCATTCCGTTTACTGATGACGCATCCATACACAATGCCATTACCTGCTGGTGTGTTTTACTTCACCTTGGTATAAAAGATGAGTTGATTGTAAAAAGAATGAAACTGCTGCAGCCGGTAAATATGCGGCTTGAATTAAAAAAGGGGATTAATCATTGTACAATTATTAATGATAGTTACAGTGCAGACCTCAGTTCCTTACACATTGCTTTAAATTTTTTAAAGCACCAAAGCGGCACAGCAAAGAAAACTGTAATCCTTTCAGATTTTTTTCAAACCGGGTTAAATGACCAGGATTTGTACGGGCAGATTGCATCAGACCTGGTTCATCATAATATAGACAGGTTAATAGGTATCGGTTTAAATATTTCCGGGCATTTAAAAATTGGTCAGGGTGCATCATCACACCCGGTTATTTGTGAATTTTTTCCTTCAACTGAGGATTTTCTAAACCGGTTTCGTTTTTCTGATTTCAGAGATGAAACAATACTTGTAAAAGGCGCCAGGGTTTTTCATTTTGAACAAATCATACAGTCGCTGGAACAAAAAGTGCATCAGACAGAATTGGAAATAAACTTAAATGCCATATCACATAATCTGAATCAGTACCAGCAATATCTTTTACCGGCAACAAAAATTATGGCGATGGTAAAAGCATTTGCTTATGGAAGCGGTGGCGCTGAGATTGCAAATAAATTACAGTTTCTGAAAACAGATTATCTCGGTGTGGCATACACCGATGAAGGAGTGGAACTGCGAAAAGCCGGCATTAGTTTACCCATCATGGTGATGAACGCAGAGGAAACAAATTTTGATGCGCTGGTAAATAATCATCTTGAGCCGGTTATTTTTTCTTTTACCATGTTAAAAGAGATGGATACGTTTTTTAAAAAAGAAGGTATAAAAAATTATCCTGTTCATCTTGAAATAGAAACCGGCATGAACCGGCTTGGATTTTCAATGGCAGATATAAACAGATTATCAAAAGAAATAACAGCCACTTCATCTTTCAAAATTCAATCCGTTTTTACTCATCTTGCAGCCAGCGAAGATGCCGATCAGGATGATTTCACCAATCAGCAGTTTCAATTTTTTAATAAAGCCTGCGATGATTTAAAAATTTCACCCGGCCATTCTTTTCTGCGGCATATTGCAAACTCCGCAGCTATTCTCCGCCATCCGCATTTGCAATTGGATATGGTAAGATTGGGAATTGGTCTGTATGGCGTGGACAGCGCTGCAACAGGAAAAATTGATTTACTTCCCGTAGCCACACTCAAGTCAACAGTGGCGCTTGTTAAAGAATTGAAGAAAGGCGAAACAATTGGCTACAACAGGAAAGCAGTTTTAGAAAAAGATTCCATTATTGCTACAGTAAGTATTGGTTATGCTGATGGATACAGCCGCCGGTTGGGTAATGGCACAGGATATATGTTTATAAAAAATCAACTGGCGCCAGTGGTGGGTACTATATGTATGGATATGACGATGATTGATGTAACTGAAATACCCGGAGTAAAACAGGGCGATGAAGTAATAATATTTGGAAAAGAACTTCC
>JANOJO010000258.1:0-7105 GCA_031418795.1 Bacteroidota bacterium
TAGATCTGCCGGAAAAAATAACATGGGGAGCCATCATGATTTTTGCTGCAGCAGTAATTGATTTTCTTGATGGTTTTGTGGCAAGATTATTTAAAGCAACATCCGAAATGGGAAAGCAGCTTGATTCGCTGGCAGATGTTGTAAGCTTTGGTGTGGCGCCGGGATTAATAATTTACCAACTGCTTCGTATCAGCTATGCACAAAACGATGGTGGCCTTGATATTTCAATTGCATGGTTGCTGCCTGCGGTAATTATTCCCTGTGCAGCTGCATGGCGGTTGGCAAAATTTAACCTGGATACAGAACAGCAATTTTCTTTTAAAGGGTTACCCACACCTGCCGCAGGCTTAACTATCGCATCGCTTCCATTAATCATCTGGTATTCAAAATTTGAAATTCAATCATTACTGATCAACAAATGGATCATTTATTCTGTCATTTTGCTGCTTTCTTTTCTTATGGTCAGCAATCTTTCTTTGATGAGTTTGAAATTTAAAAAGCTAAATCTCAAAAATTATTTACCCCAAATAATTTTAGCTGCTGTTTGTATTGTTTCAGCAATTAAGTTGAAATGGCTGGCAGTGCCGGTAACTCTTGTTGCCTACGTTCTGTTATCTTTGCTTTTCAAAAATAAAAAAGCATGAATTATACTGTACAGATAAAAGTGATGCCGCTGAAAGAATTATTAGATCCACAGGGAAAAGCAGTGATGGGCGGATTGAAAAATCTTGGTCTTGCCGGCGTGGAAGATGTTCGTATTGGTAAAAACATCACCCTGCAGGTAAATGCAGACTCAGCCGAACAGGCGAAACAACTGGCGGAAGAAGCAAGCAAAAAATTACTGGCAAATCCTGTAATGGAATATTTTGAAGTAGCCGTAAATTAAAGCTGTGAGCTATTAGCTATGAGCTGCGAGGAGGAAGCTCGAAGCTCATAGCTCGAAACTCGAAGCCATGTTATACTTAGTTCCTACACCCATCGGCAATTTAAAAGACATCACTCTCAGGGCACTGGAAGTGTTGAAAGAAGTTGATCTTATTCTTGCAGAAGATACCCGCAACAGCACTCACTTGCTCAATCATTACCAAATCAGCAAACCGGTTTCTCCTTATCATCAGCACAACGAACATAAAATTTTACAACACTTAATTGATCAGTTGCTGGCCGGCAAAAAAATAGCGCTAATCACTGATGCCGGCACTCCGGGTATTTCTGATCCTGCATTTTTATTGGTAAGAGAATGTATTAAGGCAGGGATAAAAGTAGAATGTTTGCCCGGCGCTACAGCATTTGTTCCTGCATTAGTTAATAGTGGTATCCCTGCAAACCGTTTTGTGTTTGAAGGTTTTCTTCCGGTAAAAAAAGGAAGGCAATCATTATTAAAAAAATTAGCCGATGAAGAAAGAACTATGATTTTTTATGAATCACCCATGCGGTTGGTAAAAACTTTGGATGAGTTCATTCAGCACTTTGGCGCAGACAGGCAATGCAGTGTAAGCCGTGAACTCACAAAGATGTTTGAAGAAAATAAAAGAGGCACAATTCAGGAAGTTTGCGACTACTTCAGGCAAAAAACAGTAAAAGGAGAAATTGTAATTATAGTTGCGGGTAAAATATAAAAATGATCCCGAACTGCCGGAGTTGTTTCCCCTCTCCGCCAGAGCCTGTCCCGTCAAAGCGGGAAGAGGGGTAGGGGTGAGGCTCTTAATACCAGCTTGAAATCTCTTCTAAACTTTTTCTTTTCAGCTCCGGCACCCAACATTCTTCTGCTGCATAGCCAACAGGGATTAATAAAAATGGTTTCTCATTCTCAGGCCGAAGCAACACTTTACTTAAAAAATTCATGGGAGATGGTGTGTGAGTAAGTGCAACTAAACCTGCATGATGAATAGCTGCAAGTAAGAAGCCACAAGCAATGCCGCAGCTTTCATTTGCATAATAAACATTTCCTTTTCTGCCATCTTCATTCAGCTCATAACTTTTTTTAAAAACAATTATCAAATAAGGAGCCTTCTCCAAAAATTCTTTTCGCCAGTCTGTTTGTAATGGACGAAGATCCTTCAGCCATGCTTCCGGCATTCTTCCATTATAACTTTCATATTCTTCTTTTTCAGCTTCAGCACGGATTTGTTTTTTTATTTCAACATCAGTAACTACACAAAATGTCCAGGGCTGCTTATGTGCACCGCTTGGTGCAGTAGAAGCTGTGAGTATGATATTCTCAATTACTTCCTTTGGCACCTGCCTGTCAGAAAAATCTCTTACGGTTCTTCTTTTATCCATCCAGCTGTAAAAACTTTTGCTTTTCTCCAACATTTCAATTGCCTCGAATGCGTCTTTTGAGTATGAAACAAACGGGTAACCATCAATCAATTTATTTTTTGTCATAACCGTTATTTGGCGAAATTTACGACATCAGATTACAATATCATCGGGAAACCCTTTTTTAAGTAATTGCTAAAATTTATTTAACGACTTTTGCTTCTCCTTTTTTTAAAATATTACATAAGTAAACATTGGCATGAAAAAAATCTCCGGATTGTTGTTATTGCTTGCAACATTTAATTGCCCTGCTCAGGATAAGGCTTTTGCAAAAAAAATGGTTGACACCTTAACCTCACCATTTTTCTGGGGCAGGGGATATACAAAGGATGGCATGAAAAAAGCAGCATTCTTTTTGCAGGCGCAATTTCAATCTTATGGCCTCATGCCATTGAACAAAAAAGATTTTTTACAAACGTTCACTTACCCTGTTAATACTTTTCCCGGCAATATGGAAGTTGCTATCAATGGAAAAGAAATGGTGCCTGGCAAAGATTTTATAATTAGCCCTGACAGCAAAGGAGTAAAAGGGAATGGTAATCTTGAGAAAGCCGATAGTATTCAATTTATAAACAGACAACTAAGGCTGATTGTAAAATTGGAAGATAAACTCACCTGGTCAGTGGCGACGGCTCAATCTGATATAACCATCATTCAGGTTGATAAAAAATCAATTGACGGATCCCCGGAAAGTTTTAAAGTAAATATTGAAAGCGAATTTGTAAAAAAATTTAATACATCAAATGTTTGTGGAATTGTTCCTGGAAAAGTAAAACCTGATTCAATAATTTTTATCACCGCACATTATGACCATCTCGGTGGCATGGGCAAAGACATATATTTTCCGGGAGCCAATGATAATGCAAGCGGTATTTCTTTGCTGCTGAATCTTGCTAAGTATTATGCAGCTAATCCACAGCCATACTCCATCGGCTTTATCTGTTTTGCCGGAGAAGAAGCAGGTCTTATCGGTTCAAAATATTTTACAGAACATCCTTTAGCGCCATTGAAAAGTATCAGGTTTTTAATAAATACTGATCTTGCAGGTACAGGCGATGAAGGAATCACGGTTGTAAATGCATCTGAGTTTCCAAAAGAATTTGCCTGGATGAATGAAGTGAATGATGAAAATAAATTGCTGGTAAAAATTAATGCCCGCGGCAAAGCTGCCAACAGCGATCATTATTTTTTTACAGAAAAAGGTGTACCAGCTTTCTTTTTTTATACTTTGGGCGGCATCAAAGCATACCATGATGTGTTTGACAAAGCTGAAACATTGCCGCTGAATGAGCATGAAGATCTTTTTAAGCTGGTAATAAAATTCAATGAAAAATTAATGGGGAAATAATTTAAAACAGGCAATAAAATTTTATGAAATATTTTTTAACCGGATTACTAATCTTTCAATCACTGTTTTTTTCAGCACAAATTTTACAAACAAACACACCCGGCTACTGGCAGCAGCGGGTGAAGTATTCAATGGACATAGATGTAAATGTGGAAACAAACCAGTTTACCGGAAAACAACAATTAGAATACTGGAATAATTCTCCTGATACGCTGACAAAAGTTTTTTATCATTTATACTGGAATGCTTTTCAGCCGGGCAGCATGATGGATGAACGCAGTCGCCACCAGGGAACTGTACAGGCAGATGGAAAACCAGATTGGGATTTTCGTGTAACAGACAGAATTAATAATTTAAAACCCAATGAAATGGGTTATCAGAAAATATTTTCTTTGAAAATGAATGGACGGCCACAAATTTTCAAAGTGCAGGAAACAATTATGGAGGTCAGTTTAGATAAACCAATTTTACCCGGCACATCAGTAATATTTAATATGGAGTTTGAAGCACAGATACCCGTGCAGATACGCCGCAGTGGAAGAGATAATGCTGAAGGTGTGAAGTACAGTATGAGCCAGTGGTATCCTAAACTATGTGAGTATGATAAAGAAGGATGGCATCCCACGCCATATATTGCCCGTGAGTTTTATGGTGTGTGGGGAGATTATGATGTAAAAATTTTGATTGATAAAAGTTTTGTGATTGGCGCTACCGGTTATTTACAAAATGCAAATCAGGTAGGCTATGGTTATGAAGAACCCGGAACAAAACTTGCAAGACCAGCCGGAAAAAAATTACTCTGGCATTTCAATGCACCCAATGTGCATGATTTTGTGTGGGCTGCCGATCCCGATTATATTCATCTTACAAAAAAAACAAGAGAGGGGCTGGTGCTCCATGCTTTTTACAAAATAGTACCTGAACTTTTAAAAAAGCATTATGATAATTTTTCGGCAGCCGATAAAGAAGATTTTTCCAACAAGCCTGACAATTATGTAAAATATTACCAGGGGCAATGGGAAGTATTGCTTGATTTGGCTTCTGCTGCATTACCATTCATTGAAAAAAAATATGGCAGTTATCCATACAACCAGTATTCATTTATACAGGGCGGCGATGGGGGAATGGAATACCCGATGGCTACACTTTTAAAAGGAGCCGGGCCAGATCTGATTATTCATGAATGGATGCATAGTTGGTATCAGGGCATTTTAGCAACCAATGAATCTTTATTCGCCTGGATGGATGAAGGCTTTGCCACCTTTGCAGAATTTAATGTACTCAACCATCTTGGTTTTATTGCGGATACTTCTTTTCATTTTGCAGCAGCTTATAAATCTTACTACCAGTACATAAAAAGCGGAAAAGAAGAAGCCCTGTCAACACATGCAGATCATTTCAATACAAATTTTGCATACAAGAAAGCATCGTATATAAAAGGAGCAGTGTTCCTGGAACAATTAGGATATATAACTGGTGCTGATGTACGGGATAAAATTTTACTTGAATATTTTCGCCAATGGAAATTTAAACACCCGGGCATCAACGATTTTATGCGCATTGCAGAAAAACTAAGTGAACTGAAACTTGACTGGTACAAAGAATATTGGGTACACACAACAAAAACTATTGATTACAGTATAGACAGTTTGTGGGAAGAAGGCGGCAAAACAAAAATCAGGTTAAGAAAAATTGGCCTCACACCCATGCCCATAGATTTCTTACTCACATTTAAAGATGGCAGTAAAGAAATGCATTATGTACCTGCCAATCTTATGTTTGGTAAAAAGGCTTCTGAAGATTCAACTATTTCCCGCGTGGTTTACGATAGCTGGCGATGGACTCATCCAACTTTTGTGATAGAAACAAGCAGAAAGCTTTTTGATATTGCTGTGGCAGAAATTGATCCATCGCAGCGGATGGCAGATATTGAAAGAAAGAATAATAAAATAGTATTGAAATTTTAGGCATAAAAAAGCCCCATGATTAATTCTGGGGATTTTTTATTTAAGACTTTCGGCTATTCTAAGTCTTCAGCAAGGTTTAAAATTAATGGAGGTCGGAAAGGGCCCTATTCTTTCAACGGGTTAAAAATATTCTTTCTCTCAAATCCGCACAATACCACTTTCGTGGTATATGGTCAATCGCTACACCCGGTCGTTTATTTGCCTGCCCAAATATTTATTTACGGCTTCTATGCGGTTGCCCACATGCATTTTTTCATAAACATGATACACATGCTTTCGAACTGTTTCCTGGCTTATCATAAGAAGCGCTGCTATTTCTTTATACATCAATCCGCGGGATAGCTGCTCCAGAATTTCTTTTTCACGGGGAGAAAGATTTACAGTTTCCATATTTGGAGGAGCAGTGGGTTTATCACGAAAAGCAAAAACTACTTTTCTTGCTATCTGGCTGCTCATGGGTGCACCGCCTTCATTCAGTTCCTTTATGGCTTCCAGCATTTTTAATGGCTTAGTTTTTTTAAGAATATACCCGGTGGCGCCAGCACTCAGCGCCTGGAATATTTTTTCATCTTCTTCATACACGGTACACATCATAAAATTTGTAGCTGGTATCATTGGCTTCAGCACCCGTACACAATCAATACCGCTTTCACCTTCGCCCAGGTTTATATCCATCAGTACCACATTGGGTTTTATCAGTGGAAGTTTTACAATTGCCTCTGCCGCATTGCTCATAGTGTCTGTGCATTTAAAACCCGCAGACATAGAAACAATTTCCTTCAGCGCCATTCTCAGTTCGTTATTATCATCTACAATGCAAACTGTAATTT
Source organism: Bacteroidota bacterium (assembly GCA_031418795.1). Lineage (GTDB taxonomy): Bacteria > Bacteroidota > Bacteroidia > Chitinophagales > Chitinophagaceae > VBAS01. Next base: position 6,468 of record JANOJO010000258.1, read on the forward strand.
CCTTCATTTGCCAAAGGTCATGTTTTAGATAATTACTACCAATACCACTTTAGTGGTATGTGCAGGGGATGATATCAACGGGGAATAAAGAGAAGATTCTTTTCTTTAAAATAATCTTCATTAAACAAACTGTAAATATCAACTACCCGTGGCCGGGTTCCGCTTTCCTGTATTTCATTTGAAAGGTCGCCGCCTTTCAGGCAAATGAGACCGGGAGAGAGAAGTTCGGAGTTCATAGTTCTTAGTTCAGAGTTAGTTTCCGACTCCTGACTCTGAACTCCTGACTTGCGACTCTTTAACAAAGGCTTACTCCATATCCATAAATCTTTCAATGGAGCTACAGCTCTTGAAATAGCAAAGTCAAATTTTTTGTTTTTAATTTCTTCTGCTCGGATATGTTGCGTGGTAATATTTTTCAATCCAATTTCTGAAGCAATAGCATCCACCACTTTTAATTTTTTACCAATGCTGTCAACCAAATGAAAATTTACTTCAGAAAAAAAAATAGCAAGTGGAATGCCCGGAAAACCACCACCTGTTCCAATATCTATAATTTCCATGCCTGGTTCAAAATCAAAAACGGCGGCAATAGAAAGCGAATGAAGCACATGTTTTTCATAAAGGCTGTCAATGTCTTT
>JANOJO010000259.1:0-5325 GCA_031418795.1 Bacteroidota bacterium
TTTTCTTTCAGTTCTTGTAGCGGTTACTATTACTTCATTCATCTGTACCGGTTGCAGTGAATCAAACTGGGCTGAAACAGTAAGTGAAAAAAATGTGGCGGATAAAATTGCAGTGGCTTTGTACATAATTATTAATTCGGGCACAAAGTTTCTTCAGCAATGCTTATGAATTATCATGTGTATGTCACGAAATGAAGTGTAAAATTTCTTTGACAAATAAATGACAGGGCTTTGTTATTGAATCAAGTGGCTGTATGATTTATATCATCTTTATATAAATAAAAAAGCTTCACTAAATGTGAAGCTTTTAAAAAATTATTATTTATTGATGAATTAAAATTTAGCACCCACACTCACAAATAAACTTCTTCCATCACCGGGTAAAGCACCAGGGCCGGGATAACCACCTGCACGTCGGGTAAAATATCTTTCATCAAACAAATTATTGATACCCGCTTTTATATTCAGTCCTTTTGAAAATTTACAGGTAGCCGTTAAATCTGTTATCGTATAAGAAGGAATCAATCCTGTATTTCCATTGGTAGCTGGAGCAACCGTATTGTTTGCATCGCTGTATGTTTCTCCCACACGGTTTACTTGTACTGTCAGCAAAATTCCCTTATAGCCACCTGTTATTCCTCCACGGAATATATGTTCCGGTGCATTCTCCACTTTCTTTCCTTTTGTAGTAGCATCTTTATGATCGCCGCTGTAGCGGGCATGTGTGTAACCATAAGTGCCAAACAAAATCAAATCAGCTTTTGTGTTTTTTGTAAATGCACGAACAGGATTGAATTCAATATAACTTTCAATTCCCCTGCTGCTGCTGTTGCCTACATTGGTAATAAGACGATACGAAGTTGCAGCGTTAACAGTAATAATTCCGATGCGGTTATTGTATTGCAGGTAAAATCCGCTGACATCAAACTGCAGCCAGTCTTTTATTTTTCCGCGATAACCAAAATCAATATTATATCCTTTTGCATCTTTCAAATCTGGGTCAACCACATCTGTGGTTGGCGGCGCCTGCAGGTTGGCAAACTGTATGGGACGATAAGCCTGCGTGATATTTCCATAAAATTCCGTTCCGGATGTTACATGATATTCTGCACCGATACCAGCAAGCAGAAAACTTCTGCTGCGTGTTATGTTTTGTAATAAAATTTCTGCACCACCACTTGTATAACCATTTCTGCCTGACGCGGTACCTTCCAGCCATTCATATCTGACGCCGGGAATGATGATAATTTTTTCACTGATGCGGAAAATATTTTCTGCAAAGACTGCCGCATTTTTTGATTTAAATTCAATATCCTTCGGATAGCTGCCTGTAACTACCATGTCATAATCTGTTCCGGTAGTTCCTTTGCCATCAGCTTTTCTATATGTAGTACCTGTGTACAAGCGGATACCACCGGAAATTGTACTGCTCATTGTTCCCAATTTATAATCAGTAATGATGCGGCTTTCCAATCCGTAGTTCCTGTACTTGTCTGTTTGCAACGTACGATTATTGAAATCAAGAGTGACTGGATTGATACTGTCTTTTACAAGTAAGGATTGCAAATAACCCACACTGTTTCTATCGCCAATTGTTGCAAAGAGTTTGGTGTTCCATCTTGTTTTGTCATTGATTTGATAATTGGCTATGATTGCCGGCGTTGTCCATGTAATATCAAACCAGTTGCGACTGCGGAAACTTTGTTGTGCACCTGCCTGTCCGGTAGGCAGGTTTGTTTCAAGTTGCACATCCGTCAATCCCCCGGCCTGCTGACTGCGGATATGCGAGTGCATAACTTCAGCAGACAAAGAAAGTTTTGGGGTAAAATAATAAGTCACTGTACCAAATCCTGTATTCGTAAAATAGCAGCTGTTCTGTCTCCATCCATCGCCATTACGATGATCAAAGAAAGAATAGTAATGCAGCTTTTCCATTTTACCACCAATAGCATTATAACTATTGAACAAAGCATTGCTTCCGACAGATTGCTGTGTTTCAAATTCAAACTTTTTGCTTATTTCACTACCATTTCTTAAAATATAATTTACCAAACCACCGAATTGCGAGCCATATTGTAAAGAACCCTGTCCTCTTACAATTTCTATTCGCTGTACCGCCTGCAACTGCGGATTATAATAAGCTTCGGGATAACCGAAAGGATCTGCTGCTATATCATATCCATTCTGCCGTACATTAAATTCCCAACTGCGGTTAGGACTCAATCCTCTTGCGGCAATTCCAATTTGAATGCCGCTGGGGTCACTTTCCCAAATATGTATACCGGGAACTTTTGCCAATACCTGGCGCATGGTATTGGTCACTACATTACCCTGCACATTATCCAGTACAATCAAAGCATTTTTTTTACCGGCATAAATATTTGTGCCCACTACTTCGGGCATTTGCTGGTAATCGCTTTTACTATAGCGGCCAACAACAGTTATGTCCGGCAGATATTTATGTTTGGCTTCAAGTGTGTCCTTTTTGGGGAGTTTATCAACCTGGGCATGAATTAAACTGTTTATAAAAATTAGTCCACTCACTAATAACATTCTGCAAAGCATAATTATTTTTTTGTGTCGCAAAAGTGAAGTAACCTGCTTAAGAAGTGGTTACGGATGCGGAAAAACGATTTACGCAAAGTGGAAAAACCCCCAGCCCCTAAAGGGGAGCACTATTTACTAAATCTGAGATTATCCTACTTAATTGCAGAATGGTGTATTTTCAGCCAAAAAATTGCTTATGAAATTGGTTAGCTTTTTTTCATTTTTAGTTTTTACTTACTCAGCTTTTGCACAGGACAGTACGAGTGTGCATTATAAAATTTATGACACCCGTACCAAACAAATTATTACAATTGATAAAATAGTAGCGGATGTTGCAGGCGCCGATGTTTTATTTTTTGGTGAAGAGCATAATGACAGCGCCGGGCATTACCTCGAAAATAAAATATTCCGTGCATTGCATGCAGCATATGGAAGTAATGTGACCTTGAGTATGGAAATGTTTGAAACCGATAACCAGCTTGTTTTGAATGAATACTTAGCAGGGAAAATAGATGAAAGCCGTTTTTCAAAAGATGTAAGGCTTTGGAGTAATTATAAAGATTACCGTCCGATGATTGAATATTCCAAACAAAATAAAATTTCTGTTATTGCAGCTAATCCGCCACGCAGGTATGTAACTATGGTAAGCCGCAGGGGAATGAAGTCGCTTGACAGTTTATCGGATGAGGCAAAGAAATTTTTGCCCAAACTCCCTTATGATACATTAACTGGCCGCTACCGTGAGAAGTTTTTTGAAATAATGAAGGGAAGTCCCGGTGGTGAGAACCCAAGGGTTTACCATAGCCAGAGTTTATGGGATGCAGGAATGGCCAACAGCATTCATAAATTTTTAAAAAAGAATAAAGGAAAAAAGATTTTTCATTGTGTTGGTGGTTTTCATACGGAAGAAAAACTTGGTACGGCTGCACAACTGCAAATGAGAAATAAGAAACTGAAAATTCTGAACATTGCCAGTTTCAGCGATAAATCATTTGCTAATCCTGATTGGGAAAAAGAAAGTTACCGGGGCGATTATGTGATACTGACGAATCCTGATTTGAAGAAAACATATTAAAATTAAATCTGAGAATTATTCCACTTCTACTTTTGATTTTGTAGCGTTATCAAAATTCACGAACTTAGGTAATACTTTGAAATATACTTTCCGAAATAAATTTAAAAATATGAACAAAGAACAAACATCAAAAAATTCTGGAAAGACCGCGATTGTAACTGGGCTTCTTAGTATTTTAGGCACAGCATTAGTTGCCTGGATTGGTATTTTGCCACAAATGCAAAAAAAAAATAAAAGTGAAATTAAGGAACTTACCGAACATGTCGGCATCTTATTAAAACAGAATGAAAATAAGTGCAGAATAAGTGGTACAATTTTACAAAGTGATGGCAACCCACTCAATGAAGTTACCATTTTTGCTGCAAGGGCAGATGACGAAGCTGGACCGGATGTAGAAGGTAGTTTTATTTTTGAAAATATGATCCCTGAAACTTATTACAATTTCGTAATACTGGATAAATTAAAAGATACTACTTACAGAATACTAATTGACCCGAAAGATAAAAATGTCAAAACAGATGAATTTATCTTAAGTTATACATATCAAATTAAAAAATAACATGATTAAGAAATTGGGTTTATATAGAAATCTTTTTATTATATTTTTTGCTTTCTCAACAGTTACATTAGCTAAAGGCAAAAGTACTTTTAATCAATCTTATTATTATATAACAGGTACTGTAACTAATAATTTAAATAGGCCCGTTCCTAAAGTATGGGTGATTTTATTTCAGGGAGCTATTGAAAAGAAACGTACACTTACCGGAAATGACGGAAAGTATTATTTAGGGCGTCTACCTGCTGGTACTTACAAAATAATTGCACAAAAACAATTAAATGGAATTAAGCTGTACAATAAACAAGTAAGTGTAACAAAAAATTTGCCAAATTATAATATTAAGATATCTTAAGGCTAGTATATTAAAAGTAAGTAATGAATTATACTCAATTGATAAGGGAGAAGTCGCGACACAAAGTCTATAACCGAAGTTTTATTCCCCCATTCACTACAAACCCATCCAGCGGCGCATAAATATCCCTGAATATAGGATTAGAAATTGTGCCAGTATAAATGGATTCAAACTTTGTTTTCCTTGTATCAGTAAAATTTTCAACCCAGTAACTTTAATATCGCAGTCAGCATACGATTATTTTTATTGTTGTAATTTTTCAGGCAGATAGAAATTACTGGCTAACTTTTCATTAATATTATACTCCCCATAATGGCTCAAATTACAAATACCGATAATCCTGCTCAGGAGCAACGAAAGCTGGCTGCCATTATGTTTGCCGATATGATGGGTTATACAGCAATGATGCAGGTAGATGAGGCACAGGCAAAACTTTTGAGAAACCACCAAAAGAAAACTCTCGAAACACTTATTCCCGCACACAACGGAACTATCATCCAGTTTTTTGGTGATGGTACATTGAGCATGTTTGATAGTTCAGCAGATGCGGTACGATGCGGCATTGCCATCCAGCATGAATTGCAAAAAGAACCCAGCGTTAATTTAAGAATCGGCATTCACAGCGGCGATGTGGTGTATGACAGCGAGGGTATTTATGGAGATTGTGTAAACCTTGCTTCACGTATTGAATCTCTTTCTGTTCCTGGTGCTGTTCTTTTTTCCGGGAAAGTGCATGATGAAATAAAAAACCAGCGAGATATACAAACACATTCGCTGGGAAAATTTAATCTT
>JANOJO010000260.1:0-2620 GCA_031418795.1 Bacteroidota bacterium
CATTGTTTCCAGTTTCACTCTTTCTGGTGCAGCAGCGGCAATGGCTTTCATATAATTTACTAATCGATCATGAGTGATATGCCACTCCCCTACTTCATGATAAATAATGTCTTTTGGTTTTGGGATGGCGGGGTTGTAAGTGACACTGTCTGGGAGGTAGTATTTTAAATCTTGTGCAGTAAGTGAACAGTTGAAAACAAATAGAGCACAAGCAATTAAACTAAGTTTTCGCATAGCAGTTGTTTTGAAAATTATCGTGGAAGATAAGGACAATAACGGTATAATTTGAAATGTCCTTTTTGACAAATTACCCATCCTAAATGTCAACCACTCAGTGCCCCTTCGGCAGCATAAACGAAAAGTGTAGATTTGAAATACAATAAATCCTGCATCAAAATGATTAACTTCAGGAATCTGCTAATTCTAACCGACTTGCCCGCCTACTTTATTTATAAATGTTTTGGGGCATTTATTACCGCCTTCTTCGCAACTGTAAGTTTAGCTGCAAAGTTGCTTTTTTTTCTTAGCATATTCTTGTTCATAGTTTCTCCTGTTTTTTCACAAATTTCAACAAATAATTTAGGGGTCATTAAAGGAATTGTTACTACCAGTGATGATAAACCTGCTGCTTTAGTAACAGTACTATTAAAAGCCACAAAGAAAACAACCATTACAAATGAAAATGGAGAGTTTGAGTTCGCCAATGTTTCTCCGGGTAAATATGAAGTAGAAGTAACAACTGTTGGATATACAAAATTGGTACAGACAGTAATTTCAGAAGCAGGTAAAACGGCTAATATTAGTTTTCAGTTGACTGAAAATGCTATACAGTTAGCAGATGTTTTGGTAAGTGCTAATAGAAAATCATATATAGCTACGAAAGCTTCAACATCCCTCAGGCTAAATGCGGATCTGATAGAAATACCGCAAAACATTACTGTAGCAACAAAGCAAACATTAACAGATATGGGCTTGCTTACCAAGAGTGAAATATTCCGGATATCAAGTGCCATTACCAAAAGCTATGGTGAAGAATTGGACCTGACTTTTCAAATAAGGGGAGTGAATTCCACTTACGGAACATACAGGAACGGTGTGGGTGGTCCGATATGGTGGAATGCACAGGAAGACGCCGCAATGATAGAGCGAATGGAATTTGTAAAAGGCCCAGCCGGTTTTATGCTGGCTAATGCAGAACCAGGAGGGCTGGTGAATGTAGTAACGAAACAACCTACTCGCCAAAAGATTACCGAAGTGGGTTTTGGTGTTGGAAGCTGGAACCTGATGCGTTCATATATTGATTTAGGCGGCGAACTTAAAAAAGACGGGAACCTTACCTTTCGCTTAAACACCGGCGTTCAAAAGAAAAATGAGTATTATCAGTTTGGAGATTTTTACCGTTACTGGGTTTGCCCTGTTTTAAAATATGATTTTAATAAAAACACCAGCCTTACACTGGAGCACAACTATGTAAAAGCAGCCGCATTGGCAATCATTCAATATTCTTATACAATTAATGGCGACTTTACTGCTTTGCCCATCAACCTTGCCATTGTTGATCCAAACATGGAAAAATTTTGGAGTGCGGATGTTTATAACCGTATTCATGTAAAACATAAGATTGACAGCAACTGGACACTTAATGCGCAGGCAGCGCACATGACAACAGATTGGGATGGCACCACCATGGACCCAGATGGATTAAGCCCGACAAAAGACACAATGTACCGGGCCCTTTTTTACAGCGACTGGACCGGGAAACTAACAAATATGCAACTATTTGCGGACGGTAAATTTTATACGGGTAGAAATATGGAACATAAGGTTTTGATCGGTGTGGACTATGGCGATGGAACTGAAGGATGGATTTATAATCACAATATAGGCGAAAGGAAAAACTCGTTAGCAATAAACAACCCCACGTATTATTTACCCAAAGACAGCTTAAAGTTAGACGGTCCCAACAAGGGCTCCTTTCTTGCTACGAACAGATGGCAGGCGTTGTATCTGCAAGACCATTTAAAGATCTATGATAAATTAATTATAACACTGGCAGGTCGCTTTACACATCTCACTACCGGCCAGGACTACAATAACCCACCAACAGACCCGGATTATGAAATCATCGATAATAAATTTACTCCACGGTTGGGTCTTACTTATCTGTTCACCAAAAATATTTCGGCTTATATAATGCACGACGAAAGTTTTTTAGCACAGCGTGGTGCAATTTTTGACGACGGAAGATTACCGCCATTAACAGGAAGCAATAATGAATTTGGAATAAAGGCATTGCTATTCAAAAAGCAACTTTCTATTACGGCATCGGTTTATGACATGAAAAAAAATGATGTGGGTACCGCAGATCCTGATCCTAATCACCAGGGCTTTTATTTAAAAACCGGGCAGATAAGAAGCACAGGAGTAGATGTGGACATTGCAGGAAGGGTAAATGCAAATCTGTATGTAAATATCAACTACGCTTATACAAACCCACGCATCACCCGGGATGAAGATAAAACTTTCATAGGCTTGCATTATTTTTGCTAATGTCAAAACCTTGAATACGAATGTCTTAAGTACCAGGTTTACGATGGGCTATTAAAAGGTTTGGTATTTG
>JANOJO010000261.1:0-1777 GCA_031418795.1 Bacteroidota bacterium
AAAACCAGCGTTGTTCCGTTTGGCCCGCTCATCCGGTATTGCAGGTTCACGGTTACATCTTCTTTGCCTTCTTCGGCCCATATTTCATAATCAAAAAAAACGGCTTCAGGATTTACATCTTTGATATTACCAATTTCATTGCTGGTGCAGGAAGAAAAAAATAGAATTAAGATCAGGGTTGTGGAAATAAGAATGGAGCGGTTCATAAAATATATTTACGATTAATACTTGCAACGAAGATAAAGTAAGTTAAAAAAAGGCAAAAGAAAACTACGAAGTTTGAAGTAAGTTACGAGTTACGAGTTATGAGTTCGGAGTCCTGAAGATACTCCTGACTCCTGACTCCTGACTCCCAACTCCTAACTCCCAACACACTCACTTTACTTATCTTTGCCACCCCCGAAAGAATCGGGGCAAGTTCTGTCAAATTGGCTCACAATTTTTTGTAGCATTTTATTTGACACAACTGAAAAATCCGTTTATTGCGGAGACTGAGTTTTTAATTAATTCGAAACATTATGAGTTTTTTTTCCAAACTATTTGGCGGCAACAAATCAGAGAAAGATGTAAGGCTTTTACAACCATTAGTAGTAAAGACTAATGAGTTTTTTGCATCTTATCAATCCTTAACCAATGATGAGCTCCGCAATAAAACTAATGAATTCCGGCAACGCATAAAAGATCATATTGCTGCAATTGATGCTGAGATTGCAGCCACTTCAAAAAAAGGAGATGAACTTACTTTTAGTGATTTGCTGGGCAAAGATGCCATTTACCAGCAGGTGGATAAACTAAAAAAAGACCGGGATAAAAAGATTGAAGAGGCGCTGTTAGAAATTCAGCCCGAAGCTTTTGCTGTGGTAAAAGAAACAGCAAGACGCTTTAAAGAAAACACAGAGATCATTTCTACCGCTACACAACTTGATCGGGATCTGAGTGTAAAAAAAGATTATGTAAGTATCGAGGAAGATAAATCTGTTTTCAAAAATTCCTGGACTGCAGCCGGCGGACAAATAACCTGGAATATGGTACACTACGATGTGCAGTTGATTGGTGGCGCTGTACTTCATTCAGGAAAAATTGCAGAGATGGCAACCGGTGAGGGAAAAACTCTTGTGTCCACATTACCCGCATATCTAAATGCACTGGCTGGCGAAGGCGTGCATATAGTTACCGTGAATGATTACTTAGCCCGTCGTGATCAGGAATGGAACGGCACCATCTTCGAGTGGCTGGGCGTTACGGTTGATTGCATTGACAAACATCAGCCAAATACGGATGAAAGAAGAAAAGCATACCTCGCTGATATTACTTATGGCACTAACAATGAATTTGGTTTTGATTATCTCCGTGATAATATGGTACACTCACCGGAAGAAATGGTGCAACGCAAACATCATTATGCCATGGTGGATGAAACAGATAGTGTGTTAATTGATGATGCAAGAACTCCTTTGATCATTTCCGGTCCCATTCCCAAAGGAGATGATCAGCAATATCATATTTTAAAACCCAGAGTACTGCAATTAGTAGAAGCACAGGAAAGAATTGCCCGCAGTTGTTTGAACGAAGCCAAGAAAAGATTAGCCGATGGCGATGATGATCCCAAAAGCGGTGGCTTGTATTTATTTCGTGCACACCGTGGGTTACCAAAGTACGGACCAACCATTAAATATTTAAGTGAACAGGGCATTCGTGTAAAAATGCAAAAGACAGAAAATTATTATCTGGCCGATCAGCAAAAAGAAATGCCGAAGGTGGATGAAGATTTGCTTTT
>JANOJO010000262.1:0-17888 GCA_031418795.1 Bacteroidota bacterium
GTATAGTTTATTTAAACCGGCACGTTTCATCATCACATTATTTGCCCATGATGTATGCCCGTCTGAACCTTTCAGCACAACAGGCTGTGAAGCAAATTCACCTGCATTAAACCTTAGTATAATTTCATCCAGTTGTGACCAGGTGCTGATATTAATACCAAAGATGACCAGCACATCACCCGTCATTCCTTCTTTTTTCTTTAATACTTCTTTTGCATAGGCAATAAGTTCATCAATGTTCAACAGTTTATCACTTGTGTTTGCTTTGGTTAATCCGCGGCCGCCACCAATGCCGTGGTTATGACTATCAACAAATCCCGGCATCAGGAAATTGCCTTTGCAATCGATCCATTCAGCCGTTGTGCCAACAGATTTTTTTACATCTGCATAACGACCAACTGCCACAATCTTTTTTTCTTTTATGGCAATTGCTTCCGCAAATGGATGTTTTATATCTGCAGTAAAAATGCGGGCATTGTAAAATACTTTTTCCTGTGCAGCTACTGAAAGCGGAAAAATGAACAGCAATAACAGTTTCAATTGTTTTATGTTCATTAACATGGTTAAAGATAAAAATAAAAAAAATTCAACTATTATTTCAGGAAAGCCTGTAATATAATTAACGGTTAATTATTTTCACAAAGAATCCTGAGCAGGTACACAAAACACTAAGGAGGCGCATACTTTATTATTTTCAGGAACTCTTAATTGAATTCAGTAAATTACAGTAAGTTTTTTTTTACAAGTGGCTGGCTTTTCAGCAGACAGGCCATGTTAAGGCATCTCTTACCATATTATTTCTTACTCTTTTTAGTTCCTGCTTCAGTAGTTGCTCAAAAAGTTGTTTCAATTAAGGTTGATGGCAGCATCAATCCTGTGACGGCAGATTATATCCGAAACGCCATTGAAAAAGCAAAAAAAGAAAATGCAGAATGTCTCATCATTCATCTTAATACTCCCGGCGGGTTATTAAAATCAACAAGAGTGATCGTAAGCGATATATTAGAATCGTCTGTGCCGGTTATAGTTTATGTTTCTCCGGGCGGGGCACATGCAGGATCGGCAGGAGTGTTTATTACACTGGCTGCACATATTGCAGCAATGGCGCCCGGCACCAATATCGGCGCAGCACATCCCGTAACCATGCAGGCGCAGATGGATACTACCATGAATGAAAAAGTAACCAACGATGCCGCTGCATTTATAAGAACGATTGCAGAAAAAAGAAATCGCAATATGGTATGGGCAGAAAGATCAGTGCGAAGAAGTTATTCTTATACCGAAACGGAGGCGCTGGAAGATTCGGCAATAGATCTCATTGCAAAGAATGAACAGGAACTGCTAAAGATGATTGACGGGAAGACAGTAGAACTTAGTTCCGGTGCAAAGACATTGCATACCGCATCAGCTACCATCGAAGAATACAAAATGACTGTATGGGAAAACATTCTCGATCTTCTCAGCGATCCCAACATTGCCTATATTTTATTATTGATAGGGATGTATGGAATTTTATTTGAGCTGTACAATCCCGGCGCCATCCTGCCCGGCATTGCAGGTGTTATTGCACTGGTGCTTTCTTTTTATTCCATGCATACATTGCCCATTAACTATGCCGGGCTCGCTTTGATCATTTTTGCCATCATACTTTTTTTATTGGAAATAAAAATTGTGAGTCATGGTCTGCTGGCCATTGGTGGCATCGTTTCGCTGCTGCTGGGATCTATGATGCTGTTAAAATCCGGTTCATCGCTGGAGGTTGCAAGAATATCCCGCAGTGTCATCATTTCTGCAACGGTAGTGTCTGCACTTTTCTTTATGTTCGTTATCGGGCTTGGTTTAAAAGCACAGCGAAGAAAAGTGGTGACCGGCGCTGAAGGAATGATTGGAGTAACTGGTGAAGTAATGGAGATGCTTTCTCCAACCGGCACCATAAAAGTGCAGGGTGAAGTATGGAATGCAGAATCCATTGCAGGAAATATCAGTGCGGGAGAAAAAGTAAGAATAAAAGAAATAAAGAATATGAAACTTTTTGTAGAACCAATTCATCACAGTTAAAAATAAAATTATGGAACAGATCCCCGTAGTAACCTTAGCGATTGTCTTGTTTGTATTAATGATCCTAAGCAGCGCCATCCGCATTTTGCGTGAATATGAAAGAGGAGTCATTTTCCGTCTTGGACGTTTGATAGGCGGCGGCGGAATAAAAGGCCCGGGACTTATTCTTCTTATCCCTGTAATTGATAAAATGGTAAAAGTAAGTCTGCGCACCGTGGTGCTGGATGTGCCGCCGCAGGATATCATCACATCGGACAATGTTTCTATCAAAGTAAATGCTGTTGTTTACTTCCGCGTGGTAGAACCGCAGAAAGCAATCGTGCAGGTGGAAAATTTTTTGGCAGCTACATCACAGATTTCGCAAACTACTTTGCGAAGTGTGCTTGGACAATCGGAACTTGACGATCTTCTTTCGCAACGGGAAAAGATCAATCATAAGTTGCAACAGATTATTGATTCGCAAACAGACCCCTGGGGAGTAAAAGTTTCTAATGTGGAAGTGAAGCAGATCGATCTGCCACAGGAAATGCAACGGGCCATGGCCAAGCAAGCAGAAGCAGAAAGAGAACGCCGGGCCAAAGTGATTGCAGCCGAAGGAGAATTCCAGGCTTCGCAACGATTGGCTGATGCTGCAAAAATACTGGCAGGCGAGCCGAGTGCATTAACACTGCGTTACCTGCAAACGTTGAGAGAGATTGCTACAGAAAATAATTCAACAACTATATTCCCTGTACCTATTGATCTGCTAAAACCGTTTTTGAAAATGGGCGGGAATAAAGAAACTTAAAATATAGTACACTTTAACCGCTAATCTTTTTATTTCATTTCCATTTGATATTGCATCCGATACTTGATTTTTGTATTTCGGGTACAGGTTCATTATTTATTAAGCAATCAAGTGCATGGCGTATATCTTTTCCGGTGACGGGTATCCCATTGCCGGGGCGGGAGTCGTCCAACTGTCCACGGTACACCAACTCCATATTTTTATCATAGATAAAAAAATCAGGAGTACAGGCTGCATCATATGCTTTAGCCGTTTCCTGTGTTTCATCATATAAATAAGGAAATGGATAGTGTAATTGCATTGCCACATCTTTCATTTTGTCGGGCGCATCACCAGGATGACTAATTATATCATTTGAACTGATGACAACAAATCCAATTCCTTTGTTATTATAATCATTGGCAAGTTTTACCAGCTCCGCATTTACATGCAACACAAAAGTACAATGATTACAGATGAACATCACCAAGGTTGCCAGTTCGCCTCTCACATCATCAAATGAAATTTGTTTTCCTGAAACTGTATCGGGTAATAAAAACTCCGGAGCTTTTTTGCCCAGTGCTATCATGGTCGAATGAACTCTTGCCATGACGTAAAGTTAATTGAGAAAAAAATCTGTACTGGTATTCAGGATCAATAATTATCTTTCTGTTTTAAAAATTACCAGATGAAAAAATTTCTTTTCTCCACCGCATTTTTATTTATTGCTTTTAATGCCGGCACTCAACCACTTTCTAAAACAGAACAGCAGGTGTTGAAAAATATAGATGCAGATTTTGCTGCAACAATGGAACTGCTGAAAGCATCAGTAAACATCAACAGCGGCACATTTAATATTGCAGGAGTAAAAAAAGTGAGCGAACTGTATGCAAAAGAATTAAAGGCTCTTGGTTTTACCATTGAATGGATAAACCTGCCCGACTCATTGAAAAGAGCAGGCCATCTTGTTGCGTATCGTAAAGGGAAAAAGGGGAAAAAACTTTTTTTGATTGGGCATCTTGATACAGTGTTTGAACCCGACATGCCGGCCAATCCTTTTACCATGTTAAACGACAGTACTGCAACCGGCCAGGGCGTAAATGATATGAAAGGGGGCGATGTACTTGTGATTGCAGCACTGAAAGCATTGCACAGAGAAGGATTACTGGATGATGTAAGCATCACTATTTATTTTACCGGCGATGAAGAAAATGCAGGAGAACCAAGAGAGATAAGCCGCGGCGATTTTATTGAAAGAGCAAAGCAACATGATATTGCATTGGCTTTTGAAGGAGCAAATGGATTGAATACAGTTGCAACTGCACGCCGTGGCGCCAGCAGTTGGAAATTAGAAGTGGAAGGAAAGCAGGGACACTCATCAGGTGTATTTGGTGCAGGAGGTTATGGTTCTATTTATGAAGCATCCCGAATCATCAATGAGTTCAGAGAAAAATTAAGCAAGGAACAATATCTCACTTTCAATCCGGGATTGTTTATTGGTGGCTCGGAAGTAAATTATAATAATGATACACAAAGTGGAAATGTATCGGGAAAAACAAATATCATTTCTCCAAAAACAGTTGTCATTGGTGATTTACGTTTTCTTTCAGAACAGCAAAAAGAAAAGGCTAGAGAAAATATGCGGCAGATAGTTTCTAAAAGTTTACCGGGAGCTAAAGCCACTATTAGTTTTAAAGATGGTATACCTTCTATGCCACCCACTCCGGGTAATGAAGCATTGGTAAAAAATGTAAATGATGTCAGCATCTCAATGGGTTATGGTATAGTAAAAGCCGGTGATCCGGGATCAAGGGGCGCCGGTGATATTTCTTATGTGGCCGAATATCTCGATTGCCTGGATGGCCTCGGTGCATCAGGCCGCGGCGCACATGCACCAGGAGAAACAATAAACTTGAATGAATATCCAAAACTTATAAAAAGAGCAGCTTTGGTTATTTACCGGCTTACTAAATGAGAAGATAATTTTCAAGCAAAAATATTTTTTGCAATTACCTGCATTAATTGTACATGCTTTATCATTTACCGGGGGTATCTTCTTTTTTTGGCAGTAAGAAATTTTTTATGAACCACATTACCCATCGTTTTTCCATACACCTTACTCTCTACCCAGGAAATAACATCGAGGTAAGCAAAGGATCTTGTTTCAAAAGGATTTTTTTCAAGATGTTTTATTTTTTGCAAAAACTTTTCCAGTTCTGGGTTTAGTTTTTTTGGAGAAATATTAAATGTATGCCGGAGGAAACGAAAAATTTCTTCTTCCACTACGCTAAGCGTTTTCATTTTTGCCATAAAACGATACACTGATTTGATAAGCGACTCCATAATATCATAATTACCCAACTCATAATGGGCCATCAGGTGCAGCAGGCGGGCATAGCACTGCAGGTCAATCCGCAAATCCATCGGGCCGTTGATGATACGCTGCAAATAATCTATAGCTGTTTCATATTTACCGGCGCCAAAATAAAGAGTGGCTATTTTATAATTGAAAACAAGGATGCGGTGCCCGTCAACAAACATGGCATATTCTTCTAAATTTTTTTCTATAACCGGCACCAGCTTCAGGCCTTCGGTAAATGTGCCTTTCATCAGATGCTGGTTTATCCTGGCAGCATTGATATAAATAGAAGTATGTGTACGGAAATTATCATGCCGGCTGGCATCAGTTGTTTTTTCAAATGTCTCGAACTGCTTCAGTGTAATTTCAAATTTCTGAAAACTACGCAAATCAAAAAGAGCATTCAGCAGGTTATGCATTCCTTTTACATAATGCCCTGTTTCCACTTCTATCATTTGGGGTTGTTCATCAAACAGGTCAATCCATTTTTGACTGTATCGGTAATACATCAAAAAATTTAATTTGATAAAAGCATACCAGCAATAACTTTGGTATAAATAAAGCTTTTCATAAAAACCATTTACTGCCTGCATATCTGCCGGCAGATAATTTTTAAAAAAAGATTTTAATTCTTTTTCGTCTTCTGCATTTCTTGCATGGCCATGAAGTACAAACCAGCGGTATAATAAAAGAGCAAGATTGGAAAGACGGGTAACCCTGTCCACATGATTACTTATTGCAAGCGCTTCTTCAGAAATCTGCAATGTTTTTTCTGTAGTGCTTCTCGTAATGTGCAGCGTTTCAATTTTTTTTTCCAATGAAAGCAATTGCACCAGCGTATTGAACTTTTGATTAACTCTTGCTGTTTCCTTTGCTTTTTCCAGTATGCGCAGGCTTTGAATTTTTAGTCCTTTATTATATAATATGCGGGCATAGTCAAGATGTTCGCTCAACTGCAGATCAATGTTATCAGAAGTTTTCAGCAGGCGCAGGCTGGCCAGCAGTTGTTTGTATAAATGGGTTTTTAAATTAGCTAATTGTGTTTTTGTAATACCGGATATTTTTTTCAATAATAATTTTTCATCATACTCAGTTAGTTTATCCAGCGCATCATAAAGCTGAATGATTTTCAAATCTTCTTTTGAAGAACTTCTTTTGATATAGAGCTTAAAGTGCCGCTTCTCCGACTTTTCTAAAGAGTGCACTAACTGAAATAATATATCAGAAAAACGGTTGGACATAATTTAAAATTATTCTGAAACCCGTTACTGGCAACAGGTTGGCAAAATTACCACCCGTTTGGCATAATAAAACCAGCAAGAGAATGTTTTGTTTGAAACCAGCAGGCGTAATACTTTTGATATGCGCCTCTGATAATCATATAGCAGGCAATTGTTGAGAAGAAGCAATCATCAGAGGCCCGAAGATAAAAAAGAATCGCTTTGTAAAAAGCACTTCATAAATTTTTCATATGGCAAGCAATCGTTAGAGGTCAGTCCGTTTCTACGGAAGGGCCTTTTTTTTGTCTGCAATATCCGGCAGATTAATTTTTATCCGGGTAAAAAATTGTCATTTATTTATACAGTAAAAAGGAATTTATATTTCCCGTCCATTCAGCAGCTACTTCAGTAAGCAAAGGCGTATTGTTTTTTATTTTTTCAAAAACATTTTCCACGCCCAGCAATTTATCAAGATGCCCAAGGCCTGATGGATTGGCACGGGTACTATAAAGTCTTTGTTTTATTTCAGCAGGGAATAAATGAATTAGGGTTCGCAGTATTTCTATACCCGTTTTTACCGGACGTAATTTTAATGGTTCAGTAATAAACAATTCAAGACCGCTGCATTTTTCTTCTTTGTATAAACTATCAGTTGGCGTATAAGTGCATGTTTTTACTGAAATGCCAGGAAGATTTTTTGATTGAAATGCTTTCATCAATTTATCAGCATTAATCCACGGCGCACCAAATATTGAAAATGGTTTATCGGTGCCGCGTCCTTCATTTACATTGATGCCCTCCAACAATCCTGTGCCCGGGTATAATAATGCCGTTGAAATATTTTGTATGGCTGGCGATGTTGGAATAAAATCAAAACCAGCAGTGCCTGCCATTTGATTGCGTTGCCAATTTTTTACCCGAACAATTTTTAAATCAGGATTGTTGATTTTTGTGGAAGAAAAGAAAAGAGCCAATTCGCCCAGCGAACAACTATGCCTTACAGGAATTGACCAGCGACCAATAAAAGATGAACAATTAATTTCATCCAGCATCGGGCCTTCGGCCATTGCCATATTTCCACCAATTGGATTTGGCCTGTCTAAGATGATTAATTGTTTTCCATACAATGCACAAGATTCCATTACATAAGTCATCGTCCACAAATAAGTATAAAACCTGCAACCCACATCGGGAATATCAAACAAGACTATATCAATATCTGAAAGATCTTGCCCGGTTGGGAAAATATGATTGCCATATAAACTTATAACCGGCAACCCGGTAAAACGATCTGTGTTATTATTTTGAAATGCACCATCAGCTCCGGCAACAGTAATTCCATGTTCGGGAGAAAATATTTTTACCAGGTTAAAATCATTTTTTAATAATGCAACACGGCTGAGTATTCCATCTGTAGTTTTTGCAGCATCATTTGTTACTAATGCAAGCCGTTTGTTTTTATACAATACTGCTTCAGATAAAAAACTATTTATTCCCGGAAGTACAGGTTGTGTCATGCTGCTAAGTTCAGAAATATTGAACTCATAATTTAAAAGGCGGTGCAGATGATAAGATAAATCAGTTCTCTGTACAGTCCATTCGACAATCTGAAATTTAAGCAGTAAACTATTGTTTCTTCTGTACGGGCATATATTGATCAAAAAAACGGCTTACATTTTTATTCCAGTTGTTGAGTATGCTTGTCCGTTCTTTATTCAACTGCTGATTCAGGTTGTTATAATCGTTCAACGCAGCATTCATATCATTTACGGCATTGTTATATTCATTCACATCTTTTTGAGTCAGGTTGTTTTGCCGTTTTGCATCAAAATTTTTTTTCAGGGATTCAAAACTTTCTTTTTTAAGAAAATAATCAGTCATCTTTTTAGATCTTTTTGCTTCCGATTCGTAAAATGCAAGAGCCTGATTACATGCCTGCTTTATGGAAGCGTCTTTATTATAAACTTTTATTGTTTTTAATTTCTCCTGCCCATCATTTGCCATTTTTTCCAGGGCATTATTATTTTGTTCAATAGCAATTAAATTACCTTTTTCCAATGCATCCATAAGATAAGCTTCCTGCTTAAAGGGTTTAAAAAATATCAAATACACTTCGTTATAGTGTTTATTTACTTCTGAGGCTATCTTGCTTTTCTTACTAATCTCTGTTTCTCCTTCCACAAGGTTTATATCATTTTTTTTTGCAAAGGCTTTGGTTGTTTCATTCAGACGGTGTGAAGCATCTTCTAATTTATCACCAGCTTTTTCCTGAGCCAGCATATAAGCCTCCATTGCATCATAACTTTGCTCGGCAATTTCTTCCATGTTCACAATTTTTGAATAATCCTCATTGAATACACTATTGAGTATTTTCAGATAAGCCACCGTTGTATCCCTGTAACTTTTATCGCCTTTCCAGGGAAGCATGCCTTGTATGGAATACCTTGTTTCCGTAATTGCGTTTAGCACTTCCTCTCTTCGTTTTTCCTGCTTGCGGGCACTTTTATTATGTGCAACAGCGCTCAGGTAACTAAGATAAGTAGCAGTTAATTTCTCATTGGCCTGGGTTATATAATCCATATACTCACCCGCATTCTCATACGATTGCGCCTGCGCAGATTTTGGTTGAAGTAATAATAATATTATTACCAGGCCAATAGTTGCTGATATTGATTTCATTTTTAAACTATTTTGTTTTCATTAAATTTATTAGCTGATCTAAAATCTGGAATGCTTCCTGTATATAAATATCTTTTTGTATGCTTTTTATGGCCGCATCATTCAGGTCTGTGGCATACACATTGTTATGCAGGCGTATTTTTTCCTGCCGGTAATTGTCCGCAGTAAAAATTTTATTTTCAGTTTCATCTTTTTCATCCATCTCTTTCAGCATTGCATCTTTTTCTTTTATCCATTTTTCAAACATATCCGGCTTTAATGGAATAATGGTTTTTTTGTTTGCCAGTTCTGTTGTTCGCATTGTTATTCCTTTTTGTAATTGTATAAAAGACGGGTTGTTTTTTATCCGTTCCTGGCTTGATGTCATCAAAGGCGCAACGGGTAAACCAGAAAGCGGTTTGTAATAATTGTTCTTTTTTGTGGTATCCGCAGGTATTGACTGCGGCATGAATTTTTCACGGTACTCCAGTCCATCAAAGGCATCCGGAATGATTATATCAGGAATCACTCCGTTACATTGTATAGTAAGTCCGCTTACACGATAGAGTTTGCCCGTTGTAATTTTTACAAAACCATCGGGGGAGTTGGTTTGAGTTTTACGGGTGCTGTCCATTGGGAGTACAACTTGCATGGTGGCTTTTCCATAAGTGGGGCTTCCCACAATCACGGCACGGTTATAATCCTGCAGGGTTGCTGCCACCAGTTCAGATGCAGAAGCGCTTTGGTTATTTACCAAAACAATTAGCGGCCCATCATAAATTGTGCCGCGGTTAGGGTCTTTGCTATAAATAACTTTACCATCTTTTTCCCTGATGCCTGCCAGCGGTCCTTCATCAATAAAAATTCCACAGAGCTGTAATGCTTCACCCAAAGATCCACCACCATTATAACGCAGATCCAATATCAACCCTTCAGGGTTTTCTTTTTTCATCATGATGATTTCCTTTGCCATATCATTGGCACAGCCACTTCCTTTTTCGTCTTCCCACGTGGTATAAAAACCCGGCAATGAGATATAGCCTATTTTTCTGTTACCGGTAAGCAAATATCCTTTTACCACACTTTCTTCAGTTTCAATTTTTTCTTTATACAATGCAACTGTACGCACTGTTCCATTTTGTTTTTTTATTGTAATATTCAGTTCATCATGATTTGGTTTTTCAAACAGTTCGTCCACTTCTTCAATGGTAACAGCAGATATATCAACCGGCGGCTCCCCTTTCCATTGCACCTGAAGCAGTTCATCATTCTTATGTATCTCCCCGGTTTTCCAGGCAGGGCCTCCGGGTATAAGCAGATCAATAAAAATTTTACCTTCTTTGTTTTCATCAATTTCAAAACCAAAAGAATATTCTTCTGTACTTAGCTCAGCCTGAAAATCTTTTTTTTGTTGCGGAGAAAAATAAGTGCTGTGCGGATCAAACGAAGTGCTGATTGCATTAAAATAAATTTCTTTTATACCGGTTTCAAAATTGGCGGGGTCAAGAATTGATTCAATTGTTTTAGCGTGCCCCTTTTTTATCTTTTCCCTGATTGCCGGTTCGTTTTTTACAAGCACGGATGCAAGATTTTGTTTTATGCTGTCAGACGACAAAGAGTTATACGCATGGCTCAGTATAATATATTTAAACCATTTTGTCCATTTGTTCACCAGCTCTTTTAAATCTGTTGCATACAAATCATTGTTTTCTTTTGTAAAAACAAGTTTATCGTCTGTTGAAAAATCAATTGGTTTTTGAAGAATTGTTTTGGCAATACTATCTGCCCGAACCATCCGTTGTCTGTAAAGTTTAGTGACCAGGGGTAAAAAATTCCATTTGCCCTTGTTTAATTCATCATCTAATAAATAGCGATAGGCGGATAATATTTTAAAATCATCAGTGGTAAAGATGTCGTGCTGCCCGTCTAATTCCTTTATAAAAGAAGTAAATATGATGGATGAAAGACTGTCATTTACCTGGCGGGGATTGTAATGGTTGAGTTGAAGCTGACGTGTAAGCAGGATGGCCTGTCTTTGCTCATTAGTCATCTGTGATGTTGATGACAAGCTTAAGAGTAAATAATTTACCAAAATAAAAATATGAGCAAATACTTTCATTAGCCGGGTTTAATGTATAACACTAATTTAAAGGAAACTGGCAAAACAACAAAGAAAAAAATAATACCGAAACATTTTATACACTCATTATTGAAGAAGGCAAACAAACTGATAAAAGAAGGAATGATAACAGGGTTAAATTATTTTACCCCCGGCTCATTTAAAAATTGTAAACTGAGTAAAAGTCATTAAGATGATGTCTTTTCTTAATTTCATGTTTTAAATCTTTTACCCATGTCCATTCGCATCTTCATTACCGGCGGCACGTTTGATAAAGAATACAATGAACTGAACGGGCAACTTTATTTTAAAGACACTCACCTGCATGAATTGCTGGATTTGGGCCGCAACCTGGTGCCGGTAGAAATAAGAACACTGATGATGATTGACAGTTTGGAAATGACGGATCATGACAGAGAATTGATAGCGCATCAATGCAACCAATGTGAAGAAAGCAGGATTGTAATTACTCACGGTACCGATACAATTGCAGAAACGGCAAGGCTGCTGGCAGAAAAAGTAAAAACAAAAACAATTGTACTTACCGGTGCTATGATACCTATAAAGTTTGGCAGCAGTGATGGGTTGTTTAATCTTGGAAGCGCTTTGGCATTTGCACAAACTTTGTCACCTGGAGTTTATGTGGCCATGAATGGAAGATTTTTTACCTGGGATAATGTGAGAAAGAATAAACAGACCGGAGTTTTTGAAGAAATAAAATAATTAATTCAATTCTTCTTCAAGCAAATGAGCAAGTCCCTGTTCAGGCCTTCCTCCTTTTAGCGGCGCAAAAAAACGGATAATCTTTTTAAAATCTTCTGCTTCATCATCCGTTGCATAAAATGGTTCGGCAATGCTGAATTCTTTTTTAGTGTAATCGAACCCCGCCATAATAATAGGCACATTGGCTTTTTGGGCAATATAATAAAAGCCTGTCCGCAATTTGTCCACTTTTTTTCTTGTGCCTTCCGGTGAAATGGCAATCAATAAATTTTCGGCAGCATTAAATTTTTCCACTACCTGTTCCACCACGCCATGCTTACTGAAACGATCAACCGGTGTGCCACCAAGCCAGCGGAACAGAAAACCAAACGGGCCAGTAAACAATTCCTGTTTGCCTAAATATTTCGCATGTTTTATTTTCAACACACTTCGAAATGCAATGCCAACAGGAAAATCTTTCCAGCTTGTATGCGGCCCAATAATTACCACAGCTTTTTTTATATGGTGTGGAAATTCATTGACGGCTTTCCATCCTCCAATATCAAGATATAGTTTCCAGAGAAAACGCAATTGAATAATTTGAATTAAAGTAATTAATTTTTATTTCATCTCTCCGGCAGGCTCTGTGTCTTTATAGGCTGTCTTTACTTCCATTAACCGTTTCTTCATTCTGACAAGTTCGGTTTTGTATTTTGACAAATGAATAAGATTGTGCTGTTCATCCGGGTCTGTTTGCAGATCATAAAACTCCCATTCATTTGCGGTATAAAAGTAAATCAACTTGTATCTTTTTTCCCTGATGCCCAGGTGCGGCAATACATAATGGTCAATCGGGTATTCATAATAGCGGTAATACAATTCATTTCTCGTCAAATCTTTTTGTTTACCGGTAATAAGCGGCTTTAAGGTTAATCCCTGCATCGGTTTGGGTATTGAAACACCAGCTATGTCCAGCATCGTGGGAGCAAAATCTATATTCTGAATCAAAGAGGTATTAACAGTTCCGGGTTTTATTTTTCCTTTCCATCTTATTAATAAAGGAGTGTTCATGCTTACGTCATACATGAATCTTTTATCGAACCAGCCATTTTCTCCCAGATAAAAACCCTGGTCGCTTGTATAAATGACAACGGTATTTTCTGCCAGGCCGGTTTCATCAAGATAATTCAACACCTGTCCAACACTTTCATCCACTGAAGCCACACAGGCAAGATAGTCCTGCATATACCATTGATATTTTAGCTTCAGTAATTCTTTACCGGTTGGTTTTTGTTGTTGAAGAATTTTTCCCCGCTCTGCAAATATTTCTTTCATTCTGCTTCTTTGTTCTTCAGGAATTGAATTCATAATGGCATTATATCCCCGGATATCTGAAGAGTCAGATTTCAAATGAGGAATATCCATGATGTAATGCGGATCAATCTTCAAATCGGAACACAGCGTCATATTATTCAGAATACTCATTCGCTGATGTTTGAATGCAGCGCCTTTGCCAATTGTATCAGCATAAAGAGTTGCAGGCTCAGGAATTATTTTTTTACTAAAAACTTCCAGCCACTTCAGCTCAGGCACAAAATTTCTATGCGGCGCTTTATGATGCATCATCATGAAAAAGGGTTTTGATGCTTCTCTTTTTTCTTTTAACCAACCAATGGCGTCAGCGGTTATTAATGATGTGGCATAACCGTTATACCGCACCGTATCGTTATTCATATTTATAAACCGGGTAGAATAATATTGCCCCTGACCGGGAAGGATTTTCCAGTAATCAAAACCCGCGGGCAATGAATGAAGATGCCATTTACCAATAAGAGCTGTTTGATAGCCTGCCTGTTTCAAAAGTTTTGGCAAAGTAATTTTTGTTCCGTCAAAAGGAGTACGGTTATCTTTTATGCCATTCAAATGAGAATGTTGTCCGGTAAGAACGGTGGCTCTTACAGGAGAACAGATGGAATTACCAACAAAACAGTTTTTAAACAACATACCTTCTTTTGCAAGCCTGTCAATATTTGGAGTGGAAATAAATTTTTTATTATAAGCACTGATGGCATCTGCATCATGATCGTCACTCATTATATAAATGATATTGGGTTGCTGGCAGTATGATGATAAACTGAATAAACAAAGTATAAGCAGGCGATAAAACATAAATTCTCTTTGATTGAAGTTAACTAATATCCACAATCAACTAAACATTGTATTCAATCTTTAAAATAAAGCAGCATGAATTGATTGTTATATTAAGTTTATAATTAAGTTTACATTGTTTTAATAAAAACATAATCTAACACCATTCAATTCTTTCATGCAGGATGCATCGCAGCATAAAAATTTACTTAAAGCCGAACCTTATTTTATCTGGGTGCTGGCTCCGCAATTAGTTACAGAAGATCCTAATCTAAAACACTATTACGACTTTGATGCAAACATTGCTGAGTTTACCAAAGCATTTGAAGAATTGAAGATGCAATGGAAATGGCAATATGTTACTATCAATAATTATAAAAACATCATTGACCATATTGCTGCATCGGCCAACGGGCATATTCCTGTTGTATTTAATTTATGCGATGGCGATGAAGTGAACGGGGCGCCCGGCATATCCGTTATAAAATACTTAGAAGATAAAAATCTTATTTATACAGGCGCAAGAGAAATGTATTATCATCTCACTACTTCTAAGATTACCATGAAGCAGGCTTTTGATAAAGCCGCTATTCCCAATGCTCCGTGGTTACCTATTACTGAAGTGACACAGGATCTGAATGGATTTTGCAATAAAACAGGCACACCCTTAATTATAAAACCTGCTGTATCCGGTGGCAGCATGGGCCTGGGTGTAAAGAATGTTGTAAACAATGATGAAGAGCTATCCAATCTTGTACATGAACTATATACCGGTTACCGTGGTTGGGATTTTACATTCGGTGGTTTAGTAGCAGAAAAATTTATTACTGGCCCGGAGTTTACCACATTTGTTGTAGGTTCATACAATCAACCGGAGCATGCCATCATTTACCAGCCGGTAGAAAGAGTATTTAATAAGCGGCTGCCGGAAAATGAAAAATTTCTTTCCTTCGATCGCCTTTGGGAAACCTATGAAGATGAAAAACCCTGCGGCAATGGCGTGTATGAAGATTTTTATAATTATTTTAAACCCGATGATTCCCTGCATGATGCTCTTTGTAAAATAACATGGGATGCATTTTGTGCAGTAGAGGGTACGGGCTATGGCCGTATTGATATAAGAATGGATAAAGAGACAGGCGATTTGTTTATACTGGAAGTAAATGCCCAATGCGGATTGAGTGAAGATGAAAACTACACATCAATTGGCGCCATGGTTCGGTTGGGTAGGCATAATTTCAGTCACATGGTAGGTACAATTCTTGAAAACGCTTTGCTTACAAAGATGAAACCTGCAACTGCAGGTCATGCTCATCAAAAAACCGTAAAGCATCATCGCTGATTTTTTTTCAGTAACTATATATATAAATTGATAGTATGAAGATTTGTGTATTGCAACCCGACTATTCTCCGTCTAAAGTAGATTATCAGTATTACGATCCTATCCGCAACCTGTCTGCACTGATACCAGATGCAGAAGTGGATCATGTTATCATCAATAAGCTTACTACCTACAAACAATTAAAAGAATTAAAAAAGAAAGGCTATGATTGTTTTGTAAACCTGTGCGAAGGTTATCCTGATTGGGAAGTACCCGGCATTGATATTTATTTTAATGCTGAACTGCTGAACCTTCCCATTACCGGCCCCGGTACAAAACTTTATGATGTACCCAAGCGGCTGATGAAGTATGTAGCCTATTGCGAAGGAGTGAGGATTCCTGCATACTCACTTATCAATTCAATGGAAGAAATAGAAAAATCAACGGCTCATTTAAATTATCCATTGTTTGTAAAGCCGGAACATATCGGCGACAGTATTGGCGTGGATGAACATTCTTTGGTACATAATAAAGAAGAGCTGCTAAGTAAATGTGCATCCATCATGGATGATTATGACCCGCTGCTGGTGGAAGAATATATTGCCGGCCGGGAGTTTACCGTGCTGGTGGCAGCCAATCCAGAAGATGAAAAAGATTGTACCGCCTTCCGTCCTATTGAATATATTTTTCCAAAGGGATTAGAATTTAAAACCTATGCCCTGAAAACATCGGAGCTGCATCCTGATTGTAATCACCCGTGTAATGATCCGGTGCTTGATAAACAACTTCGTGAAGCTGCCCGCAGAATATTTATCGGCTTTGGCGGCGTGGGCTATGCCCGTATGGATTTTCGGGTAAATGAAAAAAATGAAGTGTTTTTTCTTGAACTAAATTTTACCTGCTCAGTTTTTTATAAAGATGGTTATGAAGGCTCGGCTGATTTTATTTTAAAATTTGATGGCATCGGGCAGGCCGGATTTTTAAAACATATCATTCATGAAGCAATGGCCCGCCATCAGCGGAAACAAAATTGTTATGAAGTGCAGGGCAACTCCATATCTGGCTTTGGTATTTATGCTAAAAAACTTATTCATGCAGGCGGTAAAATTTTTAATGGCGAAGAAAAACCACAGCGCTTAGTTACCCGCAGGCATATACAACAGAGCTGGGATGAAAAAGATAAAGAACATTTTCGCCGCTATGCATATCCTATCAGCAAAGAAGTTTTTATCATCTGGGATAATGATCCGGAAGAATGGGCGCCGCAAAATCATAGTTGCGATGCCAACTGTTCTTATGACGGACTGAATGTAGTGGCACTACGTAAAATAAAAAAAGGAGAAGAGCTAACATTAGACTATGCACAGTTTCTTGATAAAAGTATGGAACCTTTCCATTGCAATTGCGGCTCTGCCAATTGCCGCGGTCTCATTATGGGCATGCCCAACAATTCTATTACGCATCGGGAAACGATGCTGGTGAAATCAAAGAAAACAGAAAGGGCAAAAAGCAATTCATAATAGTTTATTATGATTTATGAAAACCATCCGGCTTACAGTAAAAGGAAAAGTGCAGGGTGTGTACTACAGGGCAAGTGCAAAAAATAAAGCCAGTGAGTTAGGAATAACCGGATGGATAAAAAACCTGCCTGATAATAATGTAGAAATAAAAGCTACAGCTACTGACGATTTACTAAAACAATTTACTGACTGGTGCAGACGTGGCCCATTAAGAGCCGTCGTGAATGAATTGATTATTGAAGAAATTCCATTTGAACCGTTCAATGATTTCAGGATAATGAGGTAACTTTCATAAAATAATTTCTATGCGCATTCTTTCAATTTTATTTTTAATAACCATCTCTTTTTGTGTAAATGCCCAGAATCTCAAATCCGGCGGCAAGCTGAAACCCGAGCAAGCCATCATGGATATCCGTCATTACACAGTTGCATTGGATGTGGATCCAACTCAGAAAACTATTAATGGTTATACCGAAATAGATTTTAACCTGCTGAAACCTACTAACTTTTTATTATTTGATTTCTGGCACGGCTTAACCATCAGCCATCTTTGGATAAATGGAAAAACACAAAAATTTGATCATACAACTGACGATCTTATTAAAATTTCTTTAGCAGAAAATTTACCCGAAGGGAAAGTAAAAGTAAAAATTGCTTACGGCGGCAAGCCTGGTGTTGCAGAAAGAGCGCCATGGACAGGCGGTTTTCAGTGGGAAAAAGATAAAAACGGAAATCCATGGATAGCTATTACTTGCCAGGGCGAAGGGGCAAAAATATTTTTCCCATGCAAAGATCATCCAAGCGATGAACCCAATGAAGGCGCCGATATGATAATCACAGTTCCCAAAGGATTAGTAGTGGCTGCGCCGGGTTTGTTGCAAAAAGTAACTACTAAAAAGGATAAATCAACTTATCACTGGAAAACAAATTATACAATCAGCAACTATTGTATTCTTTTCAATGTCGGGAAATATAAAGTTGTCAAAAGAATATATACAACAATTGATGGCAATAAAG